>CAMOSR010000042.1 GCA_946625165.1 uncultured Bacillota bacterium | reverse complement strand
TTAAAATCATATTAAAAACGTAGTCATAAGGCTACGTTTTATTTTATTTATAATTTTATTGATAATTTAATTATTTAAGCTTAAAGCCGTCTTTAAATGCGTTTCCAACTCTTCCAGACACTCTATAATAACCAGCAGTGAATGGATCAAAAGCAATAGCATCAACTTTATCGATATTTATTTTTCCATCTTCCATCACTTCCTCATCAACCAAAACATTTTCAACTTTTCCGATGACTCCAATACCAGTAGCATCATTTTGGAATTCAATAAATGAACATTCTAAATTGATTGGAAATTCATCAATGATAGGTGCATTTAAATTTTCAGATTTAATAGCTGTAAGTCCAGATTTTTTAAATTTATCTTTATCATTATTACCACTTACTACACCAAAAAAATCAGCTTCAACAACATGTTTTGCATCAGCGATAGCGACAGTGAATGCTTTATTTCTTTTAATATTTTCTACTGTCTTATGTGTTTCAGTTAAATTAAGAGCTACTTTATCTACATCTAACATAGTTCCCCAGGCGGCGTTCATAACATCGACTGAGCCATCTTCATTATATGTTGCAATGAGTAAGACTGGCATTGGGAAGATTGCTTGCTTGTTTTTAATACTAACTTTCATAAATTTATTTCTCCATTTATAAATTTTAACATAAAAAAATAGTAGCCTTTCGACTACTATTTAATAATGATTAAAAATTATTCTTCTTTCTTTTCTTCTTTAGGCTCTTGTGATTCTTTTTCTTTTCCAATAGATGGTTTGATCTCATCTTTAGCAGGTGAGAAGATTGTAAAATAACCAAAGATTGCAAGAGGAATATAGAAGAATTGACCGATAGTTAACATGACAAAATACCATGGCTCTTCAATACCATATTCACTCTTATAATGACCAAAGACACCTAATTCTAAGCATCTAGCAATCAAATAAAAGAATGAAAAGGAAGCAAGTGCTACAATTTCAATAATAACGAAGACTTTTGTTGGAATCTTTGGAACAAAAATTCTAAGTAATATGAGAACTAAAACAGCAAATAATGCTAATAATGAAGCGATATCAAAGATAAACATTGCTGTTGCTACTCCACCTCCATCATATGGTGTTCCATTTGGTAATGATGTTATTTGAGCAATCAAGAAATATCCTAACATAGCACCTATAACAATCTTACCAGCAATTTCCTTCTTAAAGACTACAGATAAGATAAGAGCGACTAATAAAACAGTAAATAATAACATGGAAAGCAATGATCCAACGACATTACCTCCATCACCAGCAGCCATAATACCGATCATAAATATCATTTGGATCAAATAAATTGCTCCAAAGGATATCAACGATATAATCCAAGATGGTCTTTTTATCTTTTCTAATACCTTTTCCATACCCTACCTCCTAATATATGGTTATTTTATATAAAAATAAAAATAAAATCTATATATTATTTAATTATGCTGTTTCTACTTGAAGTGCAATTCTTCCCCAAGTAGTAGGAATTATATTTATAAATGTAGTCTTTCCAGGATATAAGGTTACAGTTGGATTACCAAAAAAATTAGTAACTTTTACATTGACTGTAATCTTTTCTTTAACTGGAATTGCGACCATACCGCCCATTTTTGTAGTTGCAAGTAAGGTCTCACCATTAAATATTTTGACAGTCATTGGAACAATGGTTGTCATTCCAGTGTAAGAGGTACGTTCACATTTAAATATCGCCTTCCCTTCACTAACTAAAAGCGGATATCCACAATGTGGACATGTTGAAGCTTTATCAGACACTTCTTTATTGCATTCGGGACATTTAATTAAAGCCATACATACTCCTTTAGTAACTAGTTTTATTTATATCATATTTGATATATAAATGGTAATAAATGATTAAAAATATGCAATAAAATGATTAAAGAGTAAAAAAACTATAAAAATTTTTTAAAAAATTCTATGAAAATTATTATTTATGAATTAATATAAATATAGCCAAAAGGCAAGAGGAGGGAAATATGTCTACATTAGAACAAATTAAAGCAGCTTATGAAGCATTCGTTGAAGAGAACGAAAAATTCGTTACCAAGGGTAACAAAGCCGCCGCTGGCAGAGCAAGAAAAGCATTGATGGAATTAGCAAAACTTTGCAAAGTTCGTCGTGCTGAAATCTTAGAAGAAAAGAAGTAAAAAAATAAGAGTCGCGATTGCGGCTCTTTTTTTATGTTTATATTTACCTACCTGTGAAATTATATTTGGCTTTAATTTCTTTATTTTTTTGCTCATAATGTTATAAGTAACATAACTATAACTAACAATAATCAAAAAGAAAAGAACCAAATTAGTTGGTTCTATCTTTTCAAAATGACCTTGCTGTATGCCTTAAATGCCTTGACAAAATCATTGTATCTAAAAGATATTATAATAATAAGGGTGAAGCATACCTTGATATCCATTACACTTGCCATGGTAATCCGAAGACTCATCCAGTGGTACCTCATATCCATAGATGGTCAAAAGATGAAAATGGCGTATTAA
>CAMOSR010000041.1 GCA_946625165.1 uncultured Bacillota bacterium | reverse complement strand
GAGGCTCAAGTTTAGGGACAGAGAACCCACAAATTGGACAGGTATGTCTATCTGATAAAACTTTTTCTTCAATATCACTATGAATAACTAGTAAGCCATGACTCCAATCTAAAGCGGTTTCAATAGATTCAAAGATACGGCTACGATTTTCAGCTTTAACTATAATTCGGTCTACTACTAAATCGATATCGTGTTTTTTATTTTTATCGAGTGGTTTAAGCTCTTCAATTGTGGTAAAAACGCCATCCACTCTTAATCTAACAAAGCCGTTTGCTTTGATTTTATCTAATATTTCTTTATGAGTACCTTTTTCTTTATGAACAATTGGAGAAAGGAGCTGAATCTTAGTTCCTTCAGGATAGCTAAGAACGATATCAGTCATATTAGTAACACTAAAAGAGACAATAGGTTGATGATGAATTGGACAATATGGGATACCGACTCTACCAAATAATAACCTTAAATAGTCATATATTTCAGTTACAGTACCAACTGTACTTCTTGGGTTATGTGAGACAGATTTTTGATCAATAGCAATACTAGGAGATAAACCATCAATCACATCAACATCAGGTTTTTCATAATTTCCTAAAAATTGTCTAGCATAGCTAGATAATGATTCCATATATCTTCTTTGCCCTTCGGCATAAAGAGTGTCAAACGCTAAAGTGGATTTTCCGCTTCCTGACAAACCAGTAAAAACCACTAATGCATCTTTTGGGATAGAGACACTAACGTTTTTTAAGTTATTTTCTCTAGCGCCTTTGATAGTAATATTCTTTTCCATAGTGCATTTATTTTAGCAAGACAAAATAAATGTTTCTACTATTATGCGTGTATATTTAAAAATAGCGGCTATTTAATTATCAAATCAATATTCTAGAGGAAAATTATATTTTTTTAAGGCAATTAATACGTTAGTTAAGTTAAATAGATTGCCGCTAAATTCAGTCTTAACTATTTTGTTAGGTCCTTTATGATAATAAAAGGTAATACAATAGACATGACTTTGATTGGTATCAGCGAAAATAGCATTAATTTTGATAATATCATCTTTTTTAATATTGAATTTTTTTCTTCCTAATATATATTTGATAAATCTTTCTTCACTAACTTCAAAAGTAGAAAAGAAATAAGAAAGAATATTCAAAATAAATAGTATCAATATTATTGATGCAGGAATAAATAATAAAAATGTATATTGCCCTTTATCAATAATAAATAAAGGTAATAAAGACCCCATTAACATTAATAAAAGGACAACGATATTAGCGATAAAAAAGAATTTATTCACCCTAATTTTCATCAATTAATTATTCTCCAAATTAAGGGCAGCAATTGCAGGGGCAATATCTGAATTATTTATATAAATAATATGGTCAAAAAATTCTTTATCTACTTCATCTGGCATTTCGAATTTATCAAAGAACTTATTCATTGCTTCTACAGGAATAGGATAATCTCTTTGTAAGTTTTGATTAGAGACCACCAAATGGTCAAGATTCCACACCACTAAATAAGTTTCATTGAATAATTCTTTTAAAGGAAGGTTTCTTTTAACGCGGAATTCACTATTAATATGAGTGGCGTCCAAAATCACAATGCCATCAGGATCTAAAGCATAGGTTTTAGCAAGGTTAAGGAATATTTTCCACATCAATTCTTCATTGTTTAAATTAGCTTGTGAGCCTCCAATTTCTTTTCTAAGTTGGTCACTACTAATTACATAAACGTGAGAAGTTTTAATCTTTTTTACGGTGCTAGAAAAATAACTTTTTCCACTTCCTGGTACGCCTGCTAAAACTACTAATTTATTCATGGATATAATTTTAACATTATATTTATATAAAAATAAGAAAAAACTCCAATTTCTTGGAGTTTAGTTTCTTTCATTAATAGAATTAAGCAAGTAGCTCTTCTTTTAATTGTTTGACCACTGCTGGTCTATTTGCGAGTTCTTCTTCGCTTAAGCTAGAGACCTTTTCTTTTGCTTTAGCAATTTCTTCAGGACTCACTTCGCCAGCTTTAAGAACAGCTTTTTCGGCTTTCTTATAATCTTTCTTTAAAATTTTAAGAAGTTCTTCGTTTTGTTTACGAATCTCGATCTTTTGTTTTACGACATTAAGATAGCTTTCTGGAACATAACTAGAGATAATTTTAGAACCTTCTCTCCATTGACGGTAATAATATTTATGTCCGGAAATAACTTTCACAGAAATGTAGCCTCTAGGTAAAGAAGCAATAACTTTTTCAATCTCGGAAACTTCGATTAAAGATTCGATTAATACTTCTACTTGTCTTTCACTTTTTTTCATATCGTTTCCAACCTTTCCTATATTAAACTACTTTTAAAAATCTAGTTCAACTTTTATTTTAATAAAATTTATAGATGTTATAGAGATATGATTAAAGTCCAAATTTCTTAATTCTGTTCCATCTATCTTGAGCGTATTTTTCCGCTTTAGTTAATAATTCTTCAGCGTGTTCAGGATTGACTTTTGGAAGTTGAGAGAATCTAGTTTCAGTCATGATGAAGTCTCTAAATTGAGAGTAATCAGGCTCTTTCATATCAATGGTTAAGCCTGGTTTTCCTTCAGCGACTAAACGTGGATCATA
>CAMOSR010000040.1 GCA_946625165.1 uncultured Bacillota bacterium | reverse complement strand
TTGTAATATAGTTTAAAAATTTATTAATTATTCTTTCATCGTATTTCATAATTAGCCCCTCCATTAAAAAAAGTGATATTTTTGGTATATAACCTTAAATAACACTTAACTATTTTACTAGCAAATTTTCTTTCATACTACCAGCCATCCTTACTTTTTTATTATAACATGATTCTTTTTTAATTTTAAAGTAGTTTTTTTAGTGATTTGATAACTTCTTTACTTTCTTTTTCACTATAGGGATCTAAAAGCAAGGCTTTTCCACCATTTTTTTCCCAGTCAAGACAGTTATTTATATCATCGTCAACCAACACTTTATCGACACTGGGCATCACTATTGTACTTTTGCTTTGTCCGGGAAGGACGTAGAAGACGGGAACTACTACACCGTTTTCTCTTAAAAATCTAACTTTTTCAATGCCTTCATCAAAGGCGTGTATTCTAGTAATTATTCCTTTGAGATTTTTATATTTTTGAAGTTCTTTAAGTGTTGATAAAGATTCATCTATTTCATTACACTCTCTTAAAAATTTGTACCACTCAATAGAAGATAAATATTCTATCCAATCTTCTAGAGAAGTTTTTCCTAACATATCTTGTTTGTATCTTTCCTGTGAGTCTAATATAACTCCATCAAAGTCGATATATAATTCATTTTCCATACAGTTCCTCTATACTTTGCAGTATCTTTCTCTATAATGATTATGTTTAAATTATAATATTTTTATCATCGTTTATCAAGCGATAAGTAAATTATAGTTTGTTTATTATATCTCTTGCGGCTATTAAGCCGGTTGCGGCGGCAGTTACGATATTTCCAGCTTTGCCTGAGCCATCACCAATAAAATAAATGTTGTCGCCTTTTAATTTAAAATTATTATCGGTTTCTATCTCATTGCTGAAAAATTTTATCTCTGGGCCATAAAGAAGTGTGTCATCGTTATTAATGCCTGGTATTATTTTGTCTAATACTTCTAAGCCTTCTAAAATATTTGTGATTATTCTATGTGGAAGTACTAAAGCTAAATCTCCGGCTACACAATCTTTTAGTGTTGGTTCGATGAATCCTTTATTTAATCTATGCCACTCTGATCTTCTACCACTTTTTAGGTCTTTTAAATTTTGAATAATTGGTTTTCCATCACCTAAAACGTTTGCTATCTTAGCAATAGATTCACCGTATAATCTGGTATTTGTTACCGGCTGTGTTAAGTTCACTTTAGATATAAAAGCAAAGTTAGTATTATTGCTTTTAACATCTTTTAAAGCATGTCCATTTACACATATATAACCGTAGTAGTTTTCTTTAGCAACAAATCCACCAGGATTAGTACAAAATGTTCTAATTTCATCGCCATATGTTTTTGTTTTAATAAATATTGTTGGGTCATATATAATATCTGTTATTTCTTTCATGATATCTTTACGGACCTCAACTCTAACTCCTACTTCGATGCTTTTAGAAGTATATGGTATATTATATTTATCAGCTAGTTCTTGAACCCACTTAGCTCCAGTTCTTCCTGGGGCAACAACAACATATTTTGAAGTTATTTTTTCTTCTTTTTTACCTTTAGTGTAAATTATATCATAACTATTTTTTGCTTTAACTATATCTTCAACATTACATCTATCTAATAAGGTTACTTTCTTTTTCTTTAAATATTCACATATTCCACTAATATATTTTGGCAAGTGGTCAGAGCCTAGGTGTTTTTGCTTAATGATCAATAGTTTAGCTCCTGCAATTGCAACTTTTCTTCTTATTTCTTCAGCTTCTTTTATATTGCTTGGATATACTTCCGCATCCATTTTAAATTTATTAAAGATTTCTTCTGTTTCATCTATTAATTTATAGCTTTCAGACTCACTCATATATTTTGTTAAATCACTTTTACCTAGTTTTGGAGTAAAGTTTAATTTACCATCGGAAAAAGTTCCAGCTCCGCCATATCCTGATAAAATGGCGCAAGGATTACAATTTTTACATGGAACTTTAAATTTGTTCATTGGACAAACTCTACTGTCAACATTTGAGCCCCTATCTAAAATTGCAATTTTTAGTTTGCCGTTTTTATTTATTAATTCATAGGCTGTGAAAAGTCCAGCAGGGCCTGCACCTATTATTACAACATCATACATATTTTCACCATCCAAATACATTTTATCATATAAATTGTAAATACAAAATAATTTGTTATATAAATTATATTGGTATGTTTTTTCTTAAATTTCCATAAAAAAATGGCGTGTTTATGATTTACACACCATATTATACACGGTCTTCCATCATGAGGCTTATAGTATATGCTTCACTTGAGCTTGCTTCATTTCCTTCTAATTTAATGTCAGACGATAGATAGAAGACTGGACGGGTACTGCATAGTCGGCCGCTTAGCCATTCACAACATTACCCACCGTACTCATAAGTACAAGTTCGAATACGGCGACATAGTCAGCTGACTTGAGGAAAATAGCCAATTGGTTGTCTTGCAGGCTTCAGTATTAGATGGATTAGCACTTAAATTCATTTGTAAGTTTGTACTGAAAGATGCAAATCCTACTACCATAAACATTACTAATAATAGTAATCCACCTATTACATATTTTTTTCTCTTATTTCTTGTTTCATACATTTTCTACTTTCTATTTTCTAACATTATTTTATAAAAAAAGTACCCCAGTAATAATTACTGGGGCATCAGGGGGAAATCTAAATATCAGTTCGTAACAATTTAAAACTATGTTAAAGTCTT
>CAMOSR010000039.1 GCA_946625165.1 uncultured Bacillota bacterium | reverse complement strand
TTGAATATTTATTTTTTAACTTTAATGTATAAAACCGCTTGACAAGCAAAATAAAATATGCTATAATATGTATGCAAAAAGAAAGGAGATTGAAAGTATGCGTACAGTATGGGTAGACGATGATGGCAACGAATTTGAATCTTATGAAGAAGCGTATGACGAAGCACGCAACAAAATGGATCTCACAGACTTAGCCGATCATTTCAGAGACTATGTTAGCTTTGAACAGCTTCTCAATTGGGCATTAAAGCAAAATGATTTCTGGAATCAATTCGAGGATGCGTTTAGTCAAGCAGAGCAAGACTACTTTGAGGAATGGTATCACGAAGTAGAAACGGAGGACGATGACGATCCGTAAATTGAAAGGACGCCTAAAGCGTCCTTCTTTCATACTCTTAGTTAGTTATCTCTAACTTTTGTGCCGGCATACTAGTTAGACGTATCTAACTTATTCACCGGCCCGCAATTGTGTCTCTCCCACCATTACCATATTATCACAAGTTTGTCAAATTGTCAAGTAGAAAATTGTTACGAAATTGTTACATTTCTATTACAAAATTGTTACAAATATGTTACGAAATTGTTAAGTAAAATTTTTCCATAGTTAGATTTATCTAACTATTTGACCGGACTTCCAGAATTTACCATATAAGTAAAATTTTGCCACAAGCTGGAAAATTATGGGCGAGCTGGAAAAAGCTGGAAAGCTGGAAAAATTTTTCGCGCAAGCTGGAATTTTTTCACACGAGCTGGAATAAAGAAAACTGGAATTTTTATAAATAAAATTTTATTTTATTTAATTTTAAATTTTTTATTTTTATTTTATTTATTTTAAAAAAATAAAATATTTGATTTATTTTTAAATTTATGATATAATAAAAGGGGAAATATAAATATAAATATTTATATAATAAATTTATTTAAATGTCAAGCTGGAAATTTTTAAAATTGAAAAGCTGGAATATTTGACAATTAATATAATTTATAGTATAATGAAAGGGGAAATATAAATATAAATATATAGCATAAATTATATTAAAAGTCAAATAAGCTGGAAAAATTTTTCAAAGCTGGAAATTTCTGGAAGCCGCAATAAATAAAAAAATAAGCTGGAAGATTACTCTTCCAGCTTTTTAATTCCCACAATACGATACTGCTTTATATGATTACGTCCATATCTACGATCTTCAAAAATAATAGAATTTTCCCATTCTTTTACTACGGCATTCCAACTAGATAACATTTTTTCATATGTTTTATCATATATAGGATATACATTTAATAATTCTTTTAATTCATCTTTATTATGCCAGGTATAATAACATGAAGAAAAGTGTCCTTCTTCGCGCACAAACTCAATTAAACGTTTAGCAGAATTAAGAAGGTATTTACGTTGTGGAGCGTAGCGTGCGCGAATAAACTACCCTATATCAGAATACTGTTGAGAATCACAAAGCCAATCTTGAAAACGTGTGTCATATATATTCATTCCTCGCCCTGCGACCTAATTTGTAATTACACAATTATAGGGAGCTGGAACTAAACCAGTATCATTAACTATTTTACTATCTATCTTTTGCTGCTCAGTAACATAGCTGCGCCACGTAGGATTATCAAAAGACCACATCATTAAGACGTTAAAACCATTACTTTTAAATATTTCAGCCAGCCGCATAATATCTGATATGCGTGGGGTAAAAACCCAGGGACACATATCTTGCTGAGGAGTAATTAGTCCTTCTTTAACAGCCGCAGAAATACTTTCAATATAAATGGTTTCCTTAGCATCATAAATTTCCGCTAGTCGTCCATTAATAATATAATTTACATAATCACCAAATAGAGGAGCTGCGGCTTCTGGTGTAGCAGAAATAGCCAATAAGCGTATGCGCGCGGGTTCTAAAATAAAAGTTTGAATCTAATAAATAAAAGCAGCGATAGAAGTATGCTTACCTTCTTGTAATAAAGCTGCTAAACGTTCTTCTTGTAAATCAGGAAATTCTTTTTTAGCTTTCTTTATTTCAGCAATATAATATTGCTAAACATCATCAAATTCATCCCAGACAATTAAATCAATATCATCTAACCAATCAATATTTCGCCGCAAAAGCGCGGCAAAAGTTTGATAACACATAATGTGAATTTTATTTACATCTTCTTCAGAAGTCCATTGCCCTTTCAGTCGATGATTAAACCATCCATCCATTGATTCATCTGTAAAGGCTACCGTAATATCAGGATAACGCACATGAATATGGTCACGTAAATTCTTCGTATGCACTAAATAAATAATATGCTTTTTATCACGCGCAAAATTTAATATACGATCATCAAATGTAAATGTTGTCTTGCCTATACCACGAGGTGCGGCTAGTATATTAAACTTACCGGGCTAGATATTATCTAAATTTTCTTGTGTAATAATCTCTGCTAAGAACTTGCGCGGAGGCGTCTCCGTATTTACCGCCAAAGAAGCATTATTTAAAGTAGTTAAATTAAATTCTTCCATTTCTTCTCCTCCGATTAAAGTATAACATAATTTCTACTCTTTGTCAATAATTAGGTAGAGAAGTAAAAGAAAAAATACCACATTTTCTTCTAAGAATAAAATAATGTGATATTTAAAATGTGATATTTTTTTGATGGTTCCCACATAAAAATTAGTAAAAAATCTTCTAGTCTTTCCTGTCAAAATACTGAAAAAAATACCACATAAAAACTATCACTTTTTTATGTGAAAAAGATTTAAAAGTGACATAAAATTTGGTGGTATTTTTTTGGTGGACCCCACACCCCCCTTATAAATACCTAAAAAAATACCACCAAAAAATTCCTATATTATATATATAATATAAGATTACATGAAGCTGCGTAGCCGCGTTAGCGGCGAAGCTGCGGAATGTAATCTCCGTGCGAAGCACGCGCAGCGTGCGTAGCTCTTCTTAAACTTTAGTAATTAAGACGGAATTTCATTTCAATTTCAATTTTAAATTTTTAGATGTATAAAATGGTAAGAATGCCTAAAAATTATCCCCTATTTTATTCTGAAATTTCATTTTTAAATACTTGACTTAATGTTGAAATTTTGGCACTACTCTCTAATATACCCCTATACCCCCTATGCCCGCGCACTACCGTCGAAAAATACCTACCTCTCCAGTCCGTAATATACCCCGTACTTATAATTTTTACGTATACCTTTACTTATACTTTTTCTTTTTTCTGAGTAAGAGGTATTCATATTTATTAAATTTTATGTCTTTTTCTTCTTGACTTTTCATATTTTTTATAGTATAATATATATAGAAATGAAGGGTCATCCTACGCTACGTAAGCGCTGCGCGCT
>CAMOSR010000038.1 GCA_946625165.1 uncultured Bacillota bacterium | reverse complement strand
CGGGAACATATTCAAGAGCGTCACCATGTAAATAGACTCTGGTTCCTATAGGTTTTCTGCGCCCGAAGACGACGCAGATTTCGTATTTTCTGTCTGCGCTTATGGCCGGTGCCTTGGCGGTAAAGCGGTCACCGGAAAGCTCCGTTTGCAGAGGAAACTCCCGCTGCAGGTCTTCGGCTAAGACCGCTTCTTCCCCGGTATCTTCCTTAAGCAGCAGCGTGTATGGAGGCGTTGCGCCTTTCGTAAGCGCACAGCTGCCGGTCATGTGAAGGTTGCCGCCGTTTAAACTGACTTCATCAACAGTAAAGCCGAACTGCCGCTCGTAGACGGTTCCGGGCGAATCCGCCATCATCTTTGCATTTAACAGGCACCCGAAAATGCCGACCGCGACAAGGGCGTAACGGATCCAGGCGGCGCCCGCAAACTTCAGTCCAAGGGCTTTTCGGAAGGCAAGGAAGACCATTTCTCCGATCAGGCCGCCAAGGGTATTGGTAAGCAGGTCATCCACGTCAAACACGCCCCGGCAGGTTACATACTGTAGGAGCTCGATCAGAAGCGATAAGCTAAAACTAAGCAGAATCGGCCGCAGCTTTTTCCGCGAATCTAGGCCGGTGAGCAGGTAGCCAAACGGCACAAATAGGAGAATATTCAAAATGATGGAAATTACAAAATACCAGAAGAAATTACTGATGTAACTTTTGGTAATCCAGAAATAGAATTACAAGATGTAAATTTAAAAATAGATGAATATGGTACTGTTTCATCTGGAACAATAAAATATAATGATGTAAAATATATATATGAAAGTGGCATAATATTAGTTCAAGGTTAACCTTGAACTTTTATTTTACTAAAAACATTTTTTAAAGAATCATTAATAACTAAATTGGCCATATTATCATATGGAGTAGTTTGTTTATTAATAATTACTAAATATTTACCATGAAAATAATTTATTAAACCACTAGCAGGATAGACTGTTAAAGAAGTACCACCTATTATTAACATGTCAGCACTACTAATAGCTTTTATAGAGTTTTCCACAGTATAATTATCTAAAGCTTCTTCATATAAGACAACATCTGGTTTAATTATACCGCCACATTCACAAGTAGGGATGTTTTTGCTGTCAAAAACCACTTTTCCACTGTAAAACTTGCCACATTTCATACAATAATTTCTGTGAACTGATCCATGTAATTCATATACATGTGTAGAATTAGCTTTTGTATGTAAACCATCAATATTTTGTGTAACTATAGCTTTTAGTTTTCCACTATCTTCTAATTTCTTTAAAAATTTATGACAAGTACTAGGTTCTTTATCTAAACAGTTCATTTTATCTTTATAAAATTTATAGAATTCACTTGTGTTGTTTAGAAAAAAATGATGAGATAATATTTCTTCAGGATTATATTTATATTTCATATTATATAGTCCATCTTTACTTCTAAAATCAGGTATGCCACTTTCTGTAGATACTCCTGCTCCTCCAAAGAATACGATATTATTAGACTCATTTATCATTTTTTGTAATTCATCTATCATGTTATCACCTATATAAATTATAGTATATGTATAAAATGATGTAAACTGTATATAATATTTTTAGCACTCATACTTGACAAGTGCTAAAAATAGTGGTATATTTAAAATGTGAAAGGAAGCGAGGATATGAGTTTAATCCCAAGAAATTTTTATTTAGATGACATTTTTGATGATTTTGTTCCTACAATTAGTAATAATAAAATGAAATGTGATATTTATGAAAAAGGTGGCGATTATCATATCGAAATGGATATTCCAGGATTTGATAAAGATGATATTAAAATTGAATCAAAAGATGGATATCTAACTATCACAGCCGAAAAGACTATGGAAGATAACGATGAAGATAAGAACTACATAAGACGTGAAAGAAGTTATGGAAAATATTCAAGATCTTTCTATTTAGGAAATTTTGATGATTCTGATGTAGAAGCTGAATTCAAAAATGGTATCTTAAAAATAACTGTTCCTAAAAAAGAACAAGAAAATGATAAAAATTATATTGAAATAAAATAAGAGTTAGTTTTTAACTCTTTTTTTTGACATATTTTTACAAAGTGGCAAGATTTATTATTTATTATTTGTTATAATTTAGTTATGAGAAAAGATAGAATTAAAATATTATATGAAGATAAAAGTATTATTGTAGTATCTAAACCAAGTCATTTACTAACAATATCTACGGATAATGAGAAAGAAAAAACTATGTTTCACAAAGTTATTGAATATGAAAGGAAGAAAAATAAAAATAACAAAGTATTCATTGTACATAGATTAGATAAAGATACAAGTGGTATTTTAGTATTTGCTAAAAATGAAAGAATAAAAAGACAATTACAAGATAATTGGCAAAATACTAAAAGATATTATCAAGCTGTTGTAGAAGGAAATGTAGAAAAACAAGAAGATACAATTAAGTCTTATTTAAAAGAAAATAAAGCATTAATTACATATTCTACAAATAAATCAGATGGTAAACTAGCAATTACAAAATATAAAGTAATAAAAACTAATAAAAAATACAGCCTTCTAGATATAGAAATATTAACTGGTAGAAAAAATCAAATAAGAGTACATATGAATGATATTAATCATCCAATTATAGGTGATAAAAAATATAATTCAAAAACAAATCCAATTAAAAGATTAGGACTACATGCTAATAAATTAGTATTACAACACCCTATAACTAAACAAATAATGACTTTTGAAGATAAAACACCTAAAGAAATGCTTAATTTATTTGAATAAAACGTCTTTTTAAGAATATAATAATTAGTGAATATTTGACAATATTCTTAAAATTATGCTATGATAGTGACGTTTTCGTCAAGAAATTAAGAGGTGAAAAAAATTGAAAACTGAGCAGCAGATTAAACCGGCCTCGGTTATTACCCTGGTAGGTATAATCTCGATGTGTTTAATAGGAACATTATTTTTCGTTAAACAATTTAATTCATCAACTAAAACTAAAGACAGCGAAGTTTTATTAGCAGATAATATTTTGACTGAATCTTCAAATAAAGCTAAAGAAGTAACAACAGAAACTGAAATTGAAACAGTAACAACTGAATCTAATGATGAAAACAATACTGAAGTAGCAGTTGAAGAACCAGTCGTAGAAGAAATAGTATATGATGGATTAACTAGACAACAACTAATTGATAAACTTAATCGTAATTTAAATTCAACTTTATCAGGTAAAGGAGAATTATTTGCTGATTACGCTTTAGAACTTGGACTTGATCCATACTTAGCTGTTGCAATTGTATTACACGAAACAGGATGTTCATGGGATTGTAGTGATCTTGTTAAATACTGTAACAATGTTGGTGGTCAAAAAGGTAACCCTGGATGTGGGAATGGATCTTATATGGCATATCCAACATTAGATGAAGGTATTAGAGGCTATATGGATAATTTATATAATAATTATTATGCTTTAGGCTTAACAACACCAGAGACTATAAATCCTAAATACGCTGCTAGCACAACATGGGCTAGTAAGATTAATAGTTATATTGAAAAAATAAAAGCAAGTTAATAACTTGTTTTTATTTTTCTATGATATAATATAATTAGTTTTTGGAGTGATGTTATGAAAAGTAAAATTGACTTTTGGATTAAGACATTATCAATTG
>CAMOSR010000037.1 GCA_946625165.1 uncultured Bacillota bacterium | reverse complement strand
AGGCATGCCGCCAGCGTTCATCCTGAGCCAGGATCAAACTCTCAAAAAAAAATAACTTTTAATTTCAAATTTGTTTTCCTAGCTAATTCAATGAATTGACATTTTGCTCAGTTTTCAAAGATCATTCATGTCACTCTTTAAGCGACACTTCTAATATAACAAATGTACTTTTTTAAGTCAATAGTTTTTTTCGTTTTTTTTGAAAAAACTATTGTCAAACAAGGTTTTTCCTCAAAAGTACTCATTTAATATATCAGAACATTTGAAAGAAGTCAACATTTTTTTTCATTTTTTTCATTTTTTTTAATTTTTATGTCACTTTCCCGTCAAATGTACCAATAGAATACCACGTTTCGAAAAGCAAGTCAATTAAAAAAATGGTTTTTTTTATTTTTTTTTCACTCTTCTTTATAATATATGCACTACTATTAGAAAAATGAACATTTAATTACCATTTTTTATTTTTTGATATTCGCCGCCATATTTTAAATTTTCTTCTAAATCAAACATACTAACACCCTTTTGATAATTAGTTATCAATTCTGAAAGAGCGTGCCTTATAACAACATCAAGATCACTAGAATAATTCATTTTCTTCATATGATACTTATATTCCTGCCTATCTAAAATTTTAAAACTGCCATTTGGAAAAACGCGCAAATCTAAATCATAATCAATATATTTTATAGTATCATCTTCAATAATAAACGGTGAAGCTATATTACAATAATAAGTTACTCCTTCTTTTTTTAATTGAACAATTATGTTATACCATTTATCCTTAAAAAAATACATAACTGCTGGTTCTTTAGTCCTCCATGTGTTCCCACCAGCTTCTGTTACCAGAGTCTTTTCATTTCCAAACACTATATAATCTTTTTTTATATCGAGCACTACTGCTTCATCCCAGCACCTATGAATTTTACCATCATGCTTATAACACTGAATCTGTAGCTTATCTCCTTTATTTAATTTATACATAAATCTCGCTCCTTAAATACATTATATCCTTTTTTAAGCAAAAAGAAAAGGATATCTTATAGATATCACTTTATAACTTCTTCAAGCGCTTTTTGTAATTGATTATCATTTTCATCTGTAGGTTCACTATAGTATTTTTCATCTAAATCTACCTCTATATCAGGATCAACACCTTTTCCTTGAATTCGTTTTCCCTTTGAAGTAAGCCATGTTTTAGTCGTTAATTTATATTGCTCACCATTAGGTAAAGTTTGAAGTTCTTGAACGGTTCCTTTACCATATGTCTTCTTTCCAATTATAGTAGCACCATACTGTTCCTTTAAAGCTGAAGCTGTAACTTCTGAAGCTGACGCACTTTCATTATTTACTAAAACAACAATCTTATATTTTTTATCAGTTTTACCTTTAGAAAAATATTTGCTTTTACCATTTTTAGATTCAATTTGATAAATTGGATGAGAAGAATCTAAAAATAGAGAAATTATATCTTCAGCCACACTCAAATGCCCTCCAGAATTATCACGTAAATCAATAATTAAACTATCTACCTCTTCTTTTTCTAGCTTTTCGAGCGCCTTTTTGAACTGCTTATAAGTATTATTAGCAAAAATAGTCATACGAATATATCCAATTTTCTTATTATCCTTATTGATAATGTTAGAAACCACAGAAGTTAAAGAAATATTAGATACCTTTATCTTAACTGTATTTTCAGCCTCACCTCTTTTATAAGTTAGATTAAATTCTTTAGCCTGCCTCTTTATAATAGCCGAAAACTCATCTGTTTTTTTACCTATAACACTTTCATCATTTATCTTTGTTATTACATCACCAGCGGTAAGACCTGCATTGCTTGCTGGTGAATCTTCCAAAACATTATATATAACCACATTACCATTATCATCATTATATACTTGAAGACCAACGCCTTTATAGTTACCCTCTAAAAATACACTAAAATTACTATCAGTAGAACCAACATAACTCGAATTCTTATCTAAAGTTGTAAGCATTCCAGCAATCGCTGAATCTATTAGTTTTGTTTTATCTAAGTCATCATAATAATTTTCTGTTATATACTCATAATTTTTTATAAACTCTTGAAGTTCACTATCTATATTTTTACCACTATTATAACTCAACTTATAAGTTACAAGTCCACCCATTATAAGACTCACAACCACAGTTATAAGAAGTAAAACAATTACTTCACTAGTTTTAAATGATGAATTATAATTATTATTCACCTGCTTATTTTTTTTATCAATATTAAACTCACCCAAAGATTCTGATAACTTTTCTATTCTACTTTTTGTATTTTCTTCACTTTTTTTCATACAATCAACCCTTTTACATCATAATAAAAGTATACCATAAAGTAGGTAATGTTAGAACACAAAAAAAGAAAAAGATGCAATTTTAAATTACACCCTTATTCAAATTCTTCTAATTTACCCTTGATATCATCATAGTTATCATAGGCACTTTCTATATTATGGTCACTAACTTTAACTAAAGTAGTTCCTTTAACTTTAAAATTTGATAAATCAGAATCATAATTACCTTCATCACCTAAATACTGACTATTAAAACTGTCACTTAAATTAGCTGTATAAATTTTAGGCGCTTCTTCATTGGCTTCAATCATTTGTAATAACGTTTGATACTCTGATAAATTTTCATCATCTTCTTTTTCGATTAAAACATAATATGTCCCATCAAAATTAAGCATCGATCCAACAATCAAACTGTCATACTGAATTTCAGCTTTTTTATCAGTTGCTGCACTTCTAACAGTTCTAATCGCATTAGCCTTTCTAGTTACAACAGTTGTTACAATATAGAAAACTAACATTATAGCCGCAACTATTAAAACTATCTTTATAAGTTTTGTAATTTCATCAGAACCATCAGACTTATCAAAATGTAATTCTCTACGTGCCTTTTCAATTGTAGCCTTTTTTGTTTCTTCATCTTTAGATTTTAAAGTCTTCTTTACGTTAGCCATCTCACTTGCCTTTTTTGTACTCTTAGGGCTTACACTAACTTTTTTATTCTTTTTTGCATTACTTTCCTTTGCCATTATATCACCTGCGTTAATTATAACACATTTGAATCTAATTTCAAAGAATTATTTACTTGTAGGAATCACAGATACTGAATTTGCTACACTTACAAGTTCTTCTTCACTCATACCGTTAGCAACAACATAGTATTCTATACCATTACTAACCCAAGAAATCATATTATCACTTATAGCAGCCACTCCCATAGCCATTTGATAAGGATTGCCATCTATCGAAACCACTGAATCATCATCAGAAATTGATGCTGTTTGTTCAATAAGCATAAATGGGCTATCACCTTCAAAAGTCATAATAACTCTTTCCCCACTATCTAAATTAATAGTCTCTTTATTAGTAAGCTTAGTATTTTTAGGAATATACATAGGATATATTTCCTCGTCAATCTTACTTACCACTTGTACATTATCTTCCTCTTTAGATACTTGCATATTCTCATCTAAAGTAAAATAACTATTTTTAAATTTAGCATTCAAATTAACCTTTTTAAAAGTCATTTTTATTAAAACATCTTCTTCATCATTCAAAACTTCAACTTTTAAAGGATTTAATTTCTTATCAAAATATATTTTTTGTTTAACTAAATCACTATTATTAGGGTAATTAACACTCGTTTTAAAAATATAATTTGAACTAGTAGTTTTAAACTCCTTCTTGCTATCATTTTGAATATCGGAAAGAAGTGTTTGCAATAAATACACTTGTGAATTGTTATAAGGCCAATCACTTTGGAATTTAAAACTTTTGTTTAAAGTTGG
>CAMOSR010000036.1 GCA_946625165.1 uncultured Bacillota bacterium | reverse complement strand
ATTTACCCCGTTTTTTTGACAACTATCAATAAATTTTTTTGGGGGCTGTTTGCCAGTCTTGTTCATATCTTCTAGTTGTTGCTCTTCAACTTTTATTTTTCTATCGCCTATTTGTTCTGCCATAATTACTTCTCCTCACTTCTTATCATTTCTCGCATGATCTCTTTGACCATTTCCCATTCATCATCTGGTATAGTATCCAATTGATAGCCATTTTCATTTTCTTTTATGGTAGATGCATGAATTGTTGCCATCTTTTGTGCATCAACTTCATTAAATGTGTATATTAAATAGTTTTTCCCAGTTTTTTCCAATTCAAAACATAAGATTACTTCAGCTTCTGCCTCTTCGCCATTCGATTTTTTTACTTTAATCTTTTGTAGTTCTCCCATTAGAACCCCTCCATTCTATTATTCATTATAGCATAGCTAGTTTTGGTTTACAACTTTTTTTGATTAAATTTTATTTTTTTTCTTGTTACTATTATTTTAACAGGTGTATGCTGAAGAATGGTCACACATTAGGATTTTATTTATGGCTGTAACATATTTTTCTTTAAGTTCCTTTGTTTGGGCGCTATTTAATGGTATATAAGGGTCTTTTTGGGAATCAACAGTTCCAAATATGGTATCTACGATGTTGCCGTCTTTAACGACAATAACTGCCGGAAAATATAATCTTTTAATACTACTGTCATTTAATCCCTCATATGTTGGCGCGTTATCACCTAGTTTTTGTAATAATTTGTTATAATTATTCGTTCCTTCTTTTTTTGTTATTATGTTTCCATCTTTTAAAGTCTTTATATCTCTATCATTCACGTTATTCATATAGTATATTTTTTCAATGCCTGTTTCTTCGGCGGCTTCTAGTAAAACAGGAACGGCATTACGGCACCAAGGGCACTCTGGAAAGCCAAAATAAATTATTCCTGTACTGTCTAAAACATCAAAAATTTCTTTATAGCTTGCATATACTACTGGATTATTCTCTTTGATGGTAATGTTTTTATATTCTTTCCCTTCTTCTGTTTGTTTGCCATTTAAGCTTTCATATTCTTTTTTGAATTTGTTAGGCTTTTGCATATTTATTATAAATATAGTACCTATAGCTAATAGTATAATAGTTATTAATATAATTATCTTGCGTTTATTCATAATGTTTACTCCTCTATTTTTATTTAATTATAACATTTGTTACTTAATATGTAAATTAAAACCTTGGATTAGCCAAGGTTATTTTATAAATTTTTTTGCTTTAAACGCTATATCCAAAGTACCAATTTCTTGAAACTTTTTTATATATTGCCTTAAAAAGTATATTTTGTCTTTGTTATTATCAAATATCAAGTCAACAAATTCTAATACTTTTTTTAAAAGAACTTCATTATATGTATAATAATCATATACTGACGATGCTTCACCATTTTCAATTTTATAGTCTAGAAATTCTTCGTCAAAATTAGGTGAAGTTGTGGCTATTAACAATTTAGTAAGGGCATTTATGTTATTTTGCCATATAACTTCTTCTACGGTGGCATTAGGACATCTAAATTCAATGGTATTTTTATATCTAGCGACGCCTTCAAGCAAATCATATCTAATATTTGTAAGATTAAGCGCCTGCGACCTTGAAGTTATTGGCAAGTTTGGCTTTAATTCGAATAGGTCTTTGGCAGCGTTTATATCCTTTATTTTAAAAAGTATTCGATCAGCCACAGGTGGTGCGTATACACGCATCCCTCTTCTGGCTGTTATTTTATCTCCATAAAGAAATCTAAAAAGAATATCTTCATATATGGCATATGTTTTTATAAATTTGCGCCAATTATTATGATTTGAACCTAAAATTTGAGCGCCTATATGAATATGTCCGCCAGCATTACATCTAGTTACAACCTTTCTTCTTTTTAAATATCTACAAACTTTTTTTAGTTCTTGCCATCTATGTGGTTCATCGCGCATTATTGGTGAATTTATTTCTCCGCCCATTTTTAATGATTCATCTACTACAGAGTGCCAGTCTTTAAAATTTTTTATAATAAATCTATCTGTCAAGGCTTTTATCATTCTCTCATACTCTATTTCGACTCCAAATGTTACATTGTTATTTAAATTTAAAGTGTCGCGGTAGTCTAAATCATAGTTTTCGATATATGTTATTAAATCTAATAAATCTAATCCTTTTAAAGCCGAAAATTTATCTTTTATTTCTTCGATCATAATTTATATCCTCTTTTGCCATCCTTCTATCAAGGACAAGTTTTGTTTTTTTATAGCTAAAGCTTGTTTTAATTTTTTAATTTCTTTTTCATCGATTTCTTTATATTTTGCTTCATACATTTCTAGGCAATCTTTTATGTAGTTTTGAAATATTAACGATTTAAAGCTTTCTACTCCTTTACCAAAGAAAAATGTAATAACTAGATATATAATTGTTGTTGTAACATTAATTTCAAAGCTTTCTTTAGCGGTTATAATATTTGAACTACAAATATAATTTTTAATAATGATAACTTCATTAGCATATATTTCATCTTCTTTATCTAAGGTGTCTTTAGTAATTATTTCCACGTTTGTTACCACAAATATAGCATCAAGTTCTTCTTTTGTCATAGAAAATACTGTTTCTTTATTAGTTAAGTCTTCATCTCCATAAAGTATGTAGGATGTTGAAGTTCTTTCATATAGGCCATATTCATTTTGTTTCCAAGCTGTCGAGTATTCAATATTGCTTACTAGATAATCGCAATCAACAGCTTTCTCCGCATGTACACCATTAGATGTATCGATAATTTCGATTATTTCATTTTCTTCATGAGTATCGATGATAAATGGGGTATGATTTATAGTCTTTCCAGCATATAGAGTGATTAAACCTGCTAGTATAAATGGCACAGCGTAATCTACTGCTATACCAGTTTTGAGAAATTTTCTAATTATAGAATTTCTCTTGTTATATTCATCTGCGTTAGCTATTTTATCTTCAATATCGTCTACGTCTTTATGTAATTTATCTAATATTTGTTTTTTACTTGTCATTATAGTCACTTCTTTTTGTAAATTATGTAATATAATACCACAATTTTTTAATAAAAACCATCACTTTATTTGAGTAATGGTCTTATATAAAATATATTTTAATATTTGCCGTGCTTTATTTCTAATTTTTTGACTTTTCTACGGTCCTTACCTACTTCATCCCAAATGTCTTCTTTTTTAAATAAGATTTCTTCTGGAGTGAAGTATTGAATATTACCTTCTTTATCAGAATATATGTCTAAGAAGTATGCACCTAGGGCGTTATATAGTCCTTGTTTTTGCTGAAACTGAGTTTTATCGCATAAGGCTGGGACTAAGATGCATTGAACATTCCTATAACTAAAGGAGTAACTTTTGTGGTAGTGACCGATTAATAAAATTTTAGGTTTGGTGTGTGGCTCTAGCATTTCGATTCTCTTTTGAGGCTTATATGATAGGGACTTAGCTGAACCGCCTCCTGGGTGGTCTAATACTATTTTTACTTTGTTTATGTTCATTTCACCAGTATCCTGGCCTAAATAAATCATATCTTTTCGGCATCTAGATATCCAGTTATCAATAGTGGCTTGCCCGTTTTTATAGTGGGTTTCGTCGTGGCTACCTAAAATATAGTAAGTGGTGATGCCGTCGATTTCTGGATACATATCTACGACGTATCCAGCTTGCTCATCAAAGCCGTGGAGAAACTGTTGTCTTGGATTTTCTGGTCTATTTGGATAATTACCGTCGACGAGGTCTCCGACGTGAAGAACTGTCACGATTCCTCTATTGTAGGCTTCTTCATATATTTTGTTAACTAGGTGAAGCTGATTATGAATGCTTCCGAAATGGGTATCAGATATAACACATATTTGATTGTGATTTAAATTTGGGCTGTCAATATTGGGTTTACTTGCTAGTGGATTTCTCTTTATGTTTTTTTTGAAAACTAGAGTATCACCTTTCTTTTCTATAGCCACATCTTTACCATATATCCTACATAGTTCTACGATTCCTGTAAGTTCGGGTTCAGAAACATTAAATTTATCCATGAATGTTTCAATTGACATATCATTTCTCATATATTTATATATTTTATTTACAAATGATAATTCGGTATTCTTTTTTTCTTCCATTTTAATTGGCACCTTTCTTTTTCTTAGTTAGAGTTTTGACTTTAGTTTTTGAGTTTTTTATTGGTTTTGCTTTGAGGTAATCGTCTTTAACTGTTACGTAGTATGGTGAACTTATGGCTGTAACGCTTTCAAGCAATCCTTTTTCATTTGTCTTAACTGTTATATACCAAGCACCAATAGTGTTTGAAAACCTTTTTTCAGTCATCTCCTTGGTAGTAGCGCATACACTAGGTACAGATATGCAATTAACGTTTCTATAGGTAAATTTTTCCATTTGAAGCAAACCTCCATATAATAATATATCTGGTTTATCTTCACTACGGAAAGAATCTACTTGTTGCTGGGTTCTATAAGAAACTGTATATGTTTTGCCAAGTTTATTTCCTAAAACTTGCATAGTGGTATTATCTATGTGAACATCACAAGAGTTTTCACCTAGAAAAATCATATCGTCTCTTTTTTCGGCAACTTTTCTTCCAATGCTTATTTTTTCTTGTTTTAAATGTTTGTCATCAATCTTACCTGTGATGAAATATGTTTTCATTCCTTTTATATATGGAAAATTTTCAACTATGTAATCTATTTGACTTTGGGTATCGTTTATAAAATTGGTTTCGGAATATATATCAGTAATATGATATAGTCCGGCTGATAAATTACCGCATAAGATGACATTTCTATAGCCGTTTTCATAGCCTATTTGATAAATGTTATTTAATATTGATAGTTGCTGGTACTTTGATCCTAATCTGGTATCTGATATAGCAATAAATTTGAATTCATTTGAATCATTTGTTACAAAATCATAGGTGTTTTTTTCATGATATTCTATATCCCCCATTTTAATCATATAAATATCATTATATGTCTTTTTTAAAGCGATATTTATGCCTTTATTTCTGATGTATCCAACTAGGCCAAGCGCTTCATATTCGTTCATATCAAGTTCTTTGCAAAC
>CAMOSR010000035.1 GCA_946625165.1 uncultured Bacillota bacterium | reverse complement strand
AAAATACTTAGAGGGGATTTAGCTGAAGATGAAAAATTCGTCAGAAAATTTCAAAGAGAAGCCATTTCAGCTAGCTCACTAAATGACCCTAATATTGTCGAAGTATACGATGTTGGAGAAGATGATGGGAAATATTTTATCGTTATGGAATATGTTGAAGGGAAAACCTTAAAACAACTAATCAAAAAAAGAGGAAGCCTAACGTTACCAGAAGTTATCGATATTATGTTACAATTAACTTCTGCAATTTCTCACGCCCATGAAAGCTATATTATTCATAGAGATATTAAACCACAAAATGTCATTATACTAGAAGACGGAAGAGTAAAAATCATGGATTTTGGCATTGCTGTAGCCCTAAACGCCGGAGAGCTTACTCAAACAAATAGTGTCATGGGAACAGTATACTATATACCACCTGAGCAAGCCAATGGCGGTGCTGCCGACATAAAAAGTGATATATATTCATTAGGAATTTTGATGTATGAACTTGTAACTGGGCACGTTCCATTTAGAGGTGACAATCCAGTAGAAGTTGCAATAAAACACATGAATGAAGAACTTCCAAGCATATGTGAATACGACCCAGAAATGCCACAATCAATTGAAAATATAATACTAAAAGCTTCAGCAAAAAATCCTAAAAATAGATACTCATCAGCTATGGAAATGCACGAAGATTTGAAAACCGCTTTAGAAAAAGAAAGATTTAATGAACCTAAAATAGTTTATGAATATAAAGAAAAAAATTTTGACGATGATTCTTTTCAAACACCTAAACGTGGTAGAGCTACAAGAAACGCTGAAAAAATAGAAGATAAAAAAGAAAAAAAGATAAATAAAGCTATAGTAATATTAGGAAGTATAGTTGGCGTTTTAATGCTAATAGTAGGACTATTATTCTTTGTTTATCCAAATATTTCAAAAAACAAATCAGCCAGAATTCCCGATGTCGAAGGTATGACTGTAAAACAAGCTACTACTACTTTAGAAGATAAAGGCTTCACTGTAAGCAAAAAAACAAAAAAAGAAAGCAGTGAAGATATCGACGAAGGAAAAGTAATTGGAACTGACCCTAAAATCGGTAAAAGCATTAAATTAAATCATAAAATAACTTTAATAATTTCAAAAGGTAGCGAAAAAATAATCATCGAAGACTATAAGGGTGAAGACTATAAAAAAATAAAAGAAAAACTAGAAGAAGCTGGCATAACAGTTATAATCGAAAACAAAGACGTATCTTCTGGAGATAACGTTAAAGAAGAGACAATAATTGAACAAAGCGTTAAGGCAGGTGAAAAACTAGGTAAAGACGACACTATTACTTTAACTATTCCAAACATTTATAATAGTTATCCAAACTTTACTGATGGTACATATACAGTAGAAGACGTTAAAAAATTCTGTACCGATAATGGCCTTACAATCGATATTACTTACGTTGAAGATTCAACTGCTAAAAATGGCGACATTATATACCAAAACCAATCTGCTGGTAGTAAAGTCTCTAAAGGAGCAAACCTTCGAATAAAAGTTGTTCAAAACAAAGAAAAGGTAGACACAGAAGAAACAGAAAAAATAGATACTACTGATGTTGAGGAAACAAAGACAGAATAATGATAGGAAAAATAATAAGGCAAATCAGCAACGATTATACTGTTAAAGCAGATAAATTACGTGTTTGTAAAGCTAGAGGGAAATTTAGAAACATGAATATCACCCCACTAGTTGGTGACGAAGTAACTATAAATGACGAAAATTATATTCTGGAAATCATGCCTCGCAAAAACGAACTTAGAAGACCACCAATTGCCAATATCGATAAAGCAGTAATTATAACTAGTTTAAAAAGCCCGGATTTTTCTTCAAATTTGCTTGACAAACTATTAACTATTATTGAATATAACAATGTAAAACCAGTTATTATATTTACTAAAAAAGATTTACTTAATAATAAAGAGTATCAAGAGTTAAAACCTTATATAGACTACTACAGTAAAATATATGAAGTCTATACAAACGATGAAATAGATAAAATAAAAAAGATATTTAAAGGAAAAGTCAGTGTCTTTACCGGTCAAAGTGGAGCAGGTAAATCCACATTATTAAATAAGCTAGATAAAAACTTAAATTTAAAGACAAATGAAATTTCAATAGCTTTAAATAGAGGTAAACATACAACAAGACACACTGAACTAATAGAAATGGAAGGTGGCCTGGTTGCTGATACCCCGGGTTTTTCCGCCATTGATTTTACTGGCATGACAAATGATGATATAAGAGATAATTTTATAGAATTTAACGAATTTAAAGGTGAATGTGAATTTAGAAATTGCTCGCACACACATGAAAAAAAATGTAAGGTAAAAGAAAAAGTAGAAGATGGAACTATTCTTAAAAGCCGTTATGAAAATTACTTGAAATTTATAAGTAGGTGATTAAATTGAAAATAGCTGGTTCATTTTTAACCATTCAAAAATACAAAGAAAAAATCAATGATTTAAATAATGCCATAGATCAAATTCACTTTGATATAATGGACGGTAAATTTACCGAAAAACCAACACTACCACTTGAAATAATGGAAGAAAATCTAAAAGATATAAATAAGCCCATTGATGTTCACTTAATGGTTATTGATATCAAAAGATATGTAAATAAAGTCTTAAAATTTAAACCTGCTTATATTACATTTCATATCGAAGCTACTGATGACCCTGGTTATTTTATAAATTATATTAAAAGTAAAGGCATAAAAGTGGGCATTGCGATAAATCCAGAAACCGACTTTGATGAAATCTATCCATATTTAGATGATATTGATTTAGTTTTAATAATGTCCGTCCATCCTGGAAAAAGTGGACAACTATTTATTGATGTGACAGATAGAATTGATAAATTATATGAATTTAGAAGACGCAATGGTTTATCATATATTATTGAAATAGATGGTGGTATAAATGATGAAACCATAAAAAAAATAAAAAAAGCCGATATTGCGGTTGCTGGTTCTTATATTACTAAAAGTGATAATTATCAAGAAAAAGCAAATATACTTAGGAGTGAAGTAAATGAATAAAAAAGGATTCACCTTGGCTGAACTTTTAGGCGTTATCGTTCTTCTAAGTATAATATCTCTAATCGCCATCAGCACAGTAGATAAGCATATCAAAGAAGGAAAAATAAAAACATGTAAAGCTCAAGAAAAAAATATAATTGAAGGAGCTAAAATATGGCTTATAGATAACCCAAATACCCAAACAGCAGAACTTACAATATCAGAACTGCAAAGCCAAGGTTATCTAGAAAGCGATTTCAAAAATCCAATGACCGATGAAGATTATAAAGAGAATACTAAAGTCGAAATAACTAAAAACGGTAAATATACATATCACGTTAAATATGCAAGTGATGATAAAGGATGCGAATAACTAAAGAAGTAAAAAATGCCCGCGAAAAAGTGGCCGGCATTTGTTCCAATACTTTAAGGAAAAAACTTGATATATTAAAAAAGTATCTCGTAATAGAATAAACAATTATTTAACAAGTATTGTCACTGACTAAAAATTTTTATAAACTTTAACTAATTCATATTTTAAATCATCAATGACTATTATTAGTTAAATGATAAAATCAATTAGAAAATATCTAATTGATTTTTATTAGGTTAATACGTATAATTATAATTAGTAATAGAGGTGAAAAAAATGAAACAAATAACTTGTGACGGAAATGAAGCATGCGCAAGAGCTTCATATCTTTTTACAGAAGTTGCTGGAATATATCCAATAACTCCATCTAGTCCAATGCCAAAACAAATTGATACATGGAGTAGTAGAGGAAAAGAAAATATATTAGGAAGTATTCCCCAAGTAATTGAAATGCAAAGTGAAGCAGGGGCTATTGGCATGTGTCATGGAGCTTTACAAATGGGCTCACTATCTTCAACATATACCGCATCCCAAGGCCTACTTTTAATGATTCCAAACATGTATAAAATAGCCGGTGAAATGTGGCCTTTTGTCATGCATGTTGCTGCAAGAAGCTTATCAACACATGCATTAAGCATATTTGGCGACCATCAAGATATCTATGCAGCAAGGCAAACCGGTTTTTGTATGATGGCCTCATCTTCAGTAGAGGATGCCTATTATTTAAGTTTAATTAGCCATCTTTCAGCCCTAGAAGCATCACTTCCTTTTATGCACTTTTTTGATGGTTTTAGAACAAGTCATGAAATAAATAAAATAAATATACTAGAAGAAAAAGAAATCAAACCATTAGTACCTCTTAAAAAAATAAAAGAATTTAAAAATAGAGCTCTAAATAATGATAATCCAGTTACTAGAGGAACTAACCAGAATTCAGACATTTATTTTCAAATAACCGAATCAAGAAATAAATTTTATGATAAAGTTCCAAACATAGTTGAAGATTATATGAACAAAATAAATAAAATCGCCAAAACAAATTACAAGCCATTTAATTACTATGGAAACAAAAAAGCACAAAAAATAATAATTGCTATGGGATCAGTATGTGAAGCAATAAAAGAAACCATCGATTACTTAGATGATTACGGCTTAATCGAAGTTCATCTTTATAGACCGTTTTCAAAAGAAAAATTATTGGAAATTTTACCTAAAACTGTTAAAAAAATAGCCGTTTTAGACAGGACAAAAGAAGCAGGTAGTATAGGTGAGCCACTTTACTTAGATATTAGAGAAGCCTTAAAAGACAAAAAAATACAAATAGTTGGTGGTAGATTTGGTCTATCATCAAAAGACACAACACCAGGTATGATTAAAGCCATATATGATATGTTAGAAAGCCCAAAAGAAAACTTTACAATAGGAATAGAAGATGACGTCACTAAATTAAGCATTCCATATAAGCCTTTAAACCTAGATAACTCAAAAGAAATATTAATATATGGATATGGTAGTGACGGTATGGTAAGTAGTGCCAAAACTCTTATCAACATTTTAAGTAAAGATAATTACATTCAGGGATATTTTGAATATGATTCTAAGAAATCTGGTGGTGTTACCGCCAGCAACCTAAGAGTTTCAAATAGTAAAATAAGGTCCTCATACTTGGTAACTAACCCAGAGTTAATAGTAATTTCAAAAGATAATTATTTAAAAGTTTTTGACCCAATAAGCAAAATTAAAAAAAGTGGAACGCTCCTTATAAACACTAATAAAAAAGAAGATGAAATACTTGATTTATTAAATCCTTATAAAAGAATATTAAAAGAAAGAAAAATAAAACTTTACACCATAGACGCTGGTGCCATTGCTGAAAAGCACAATCTTGGCAGGAAAATTAGTATGATTATGGCCAAAGCAATAATGCTACTTATGAATTTAAATAAAGATGATATTTTAGAAAAACTAATTTTAGATAAATTTTCAGTTAAAAGCAAAATAGTGGCTAAAAATAATATTGAATCATTAAAATATGTCAAAGAAAACTTAAAAGAAATTAAATTAGACACAATGGAAGAAGAGCTTAGCTTCTCATCTAAAAACATTTACGAATCTTTGTCACACAGATTAGGCAATACCTTAAAAGTATCTGACTTTAAAGGCTTTGAAGATGGAACGTTTGAATATACTAAACGAGAAATTCAAAACATCACAGATACTGTCCAAAAGTGG
>CAMOSR010000034.1 GCA_946625165.1 uncultured Bacillota bacterium | reverse complement strand
TGACAATTAGGACAGCTTAAAAGTTTAGGAACCTTATAATCACAATAATGACACTTCATAATATTACTACTTTTATGATAAGTAAGAGGAATATCACAATTTGGACACTTATGTGTAAAGCCACATTCTTTACACGTTATTACTGTTGAAAAACCTCTTCTATTAAGTAAAACAATAACCTGCTCACCCTTATTTAATCTATCATTTACTTTAGAAATTACCTCCTCAGAAAATATCCTATTACCTTTTTTAAATTCATCTTTCATATCAACTAAAGTAACCTTTGGTAATTTTTTATTAACTCTCTCCTTCATTTCTAAAAGCTTATAAACTCCAACCTTACTTCTCGTATAACTTTCAATACTAGGAGTCGCACTACCTAAAACAACAGGACACTTATAAGTTTTTCCTCTTTTTAAAGCAATATCAATCGCATTATACATCGGCATATTTTCTTGCTTATAAGTAGCAGAATGTTCTTCATCAACTATGATTATTCCAATATTTGTAAAAGGAGCAAATATTGCACTTCTAGCTCCTATTACAATAGAAACCTCTTTTCGTTCTATCTTTCGCCATTCATCATATTTTTCACCATCAGAAAGTCCACTATGAAGTATTGCAACTACCCTGCCAAAATGACTCTTAAATATATCTACAACTTGCGGTGTTAAACTAATTTCAGGAACAAGAAGTATTGCTTCTTTTCCTTCTTTTAAAACTTTTTCAATTAGTTTTATATAAACTAAAGTTTTTCCGCTACCAGTAACCCCATGAATTAAATATGGTTTAAAACTATTCAATTTAACACTATCTAATACATTTTTTTGTTCTATAGTAAGTTCATAATTTAAAGTTTTTTTCTCTATATCTTCTTCTAACCTATACGCTTCTTTTTTAACTTCTTTCAGATTCCCATTATCAAGTAAAGCCTTTAAAATAGATTTAGAACTAATTTCACTTTTCAAAACTAATCCTTTTTCCTTAATAAAATCATAAACCTCTTTTTGTTTTAAAGTTTTTAATCCATCACTTTTAATAGCTTCTACATAAGTATTATATTTTTTATTAATATTAACTTTATTTTTAGCCTTTAAAGCTTTAGGAAGCATTGTTTGATAAGCAGATATTAAAGTAGACAAATATTTATTGCTAATATACTTTCCAAGTTCAAGCATCTCTTTATTAATAACTGGATAATCATCAATTAAAGAAAATATTTCTTTAACTTCATAATCAAAACTACCGTCATTATATATGCGCATAATAAAACCTTCTACTTTTCTATTTCCAAAAGGAACTAAAGCTCTCATACCAACTTCAGCATTTATCCCGCTAGGAACTTTATAAGTAAAAGTTTTTTCTAAAGAATTTACCTCAACTAAAATATCTGCATACATACTTTTCACCTTTAAATAATTATAACATGAATAATTATTTATAAAAGAAAAAACCATATATTAATATGATTTTTTTAGACAGTAATCACTTTTCTCTTTATAATACTCTTCATTAAATTCATCAGCTAAACTATGTGCTTTTAAAAAGAAATTCTTAGAAGTATTATTAAATCCTTTAGTACTAGTAATTGTAAGAATATAAGGATGCGTCGTCATAACAATTGAAATATCATTATAATAAAAGCTATACCACCCATATTTATGAGCTATATCATAAGTTACCCCATCGTTTTTTACATAATCCATATTATCAGAAACTTCCATATCACTATATAACTTCTTCGCATTATCTTTTCCACTTAAATAATATTTATAAACTTCCTTTAAATATGAAGCCCCTAAATTAGGTGACAAATTACCAAACTTATCAGTATAAGTAATATTAACCCCTAATCCTTTCCAGTATTCTTTTACTTTAGCTGTATCCCCTATTTGATCAAGTATCATAAAATAAGCAATATTATCACTATATTTAATCGCATATTCCAATAGTTTTCCAATAGTATATTTTGATCCTACCGGATCTTTTTGAATAACTCCACTACCACCATGAGTATAATTAGACGTGTATTTAAGCTCTTTATTTAAATCAAGCTTCCCCTCATCAGCCAAATGATAAGCATAAAAAACTGCTGGAAGTTTATTAACTGAAGCCGCATAACTAACATTATCACCGCCTTTTCCAAAAGTATATTCTGTATTTAAGTCGGCATAAGTAAAATTCGCCCCATTATCAAATATCTTTTTTAAATCATTTTCTTTAGTTTTAAGCTCATCATCAAAATCATCTTCCATAAACACCTTAGGATCATTCAAACACTCTTTATATTTTTTAGTATTTTTAATTACTTCATCAAACATTTCATGAACCTTAACATTAAAATTAGATGAATCATCATTAATAAAAATAAAACTTATAACTCCTAATAATAAAAATAAAAATAAAAATATAACTTTAACTTTCTTCTTCACTTTTCTTCTTTTTGTCACAATATCACCAACTACCATATAAATTATAGCATATTTACCCCCGCTTGCACAAAAATTTATTATAATAACTACCAAAGTAATTAATGTGAAAAAAAAGCACTTTTTTATAACAACAATTTTATTTATTTTCCTTATATTTTTTATATAAAGAAAAAGATTAGAGTTTGCTCTCTAATCATCTTTTTTAACTGCCATTTAAGACTGGCTTCACTCACTTTTTTATTGCTACAAAGTAACACTTTTATTATATGCATTTCTGCAAAACATAATCACTCATGCACCAATAATATAACACATTTGTTATAAAATGACAGATTTCGTTTTAAAAAAATTATCCTTTTAATACATCCATTGCTTTTCTCATTTTAAGATCATATTTAACTAAATCTAACCCACCAAAGTTCATTAAAAATTCATCTTCCTTCATTTGATATTTTTCAGAAAGCTTTTTAACTTCTTCTTTTGCTTCTTTATCAGAGATTTCTATTTTTTCTTCTTTGGCAATTTCTTCAAGCATTAATCTATAAGTAACCCTTTTTAAAGCTTCTTCTCTCATTTGATCCTTTAGAGCATCTTCATTAGAATTAGTAAATTGATAAAATTGTTCTAAAGTAATTCCTTGCATCTTTAAATTTTGTTCATATTCTTTAAGCATTCTATCAAGCTCATCGTTAATCATTGCATCTGGAACATCAATTTTAGTATTTTTAGCTGCGGCCTCAAGCAAATCATCAAAATATTTATTTTCACTTTCCATTTCCTTACGAGCAAGTAAATTTTCAGATATTTGCGCTTTTAACTGTTCTTCATTAGTAATTCCTTCCATACCTAAGTCAGCAAAAAAATTATCATCAAGTTCTGGAATACTTACTTCTTTAACTTCAAGTACTCTAACTTTAAATGTTGCTTCTTTTCCCTTTAAATCTGCCGCATGATAATCCTTAGGGAAAGTAACAACTACATCTTTTTCATCACCTTTAGATAGACCAATTAACTGTTCTTCAAAACCAGGGATAAATGTTCCACTACCAATTTTAAGTGAATAATTTTCACCCTTACCGCCTTCGAAAGCCTTACCATCTACAAAACCTTCAAAATTAATAACAGCTATATCACCTGAAGCTATTTTACCATCTTTAATAACATCTTCAGCATATCTTTGACGCATGTTATTTATAGACTCTTCAATCTCTTTCTTAGATACTTTTGCTTCTTCTTTTTTAACATCTAAATCTTTATATTTGCCTAATTTTACTTCTGGACGAAGAGTTAAAGTAAATTTAAAACTAATTCCTTTATCATCAACCTTTTCAATCGCAATATCAGGCCTTGCCACTAATTTTTCCATAACATCTTTATTTTCTTCAAGCATTTGCATATAAGCCTTATCAGCAGCTAAATCAGCAGCATCCATAAATAAAATTTCTTTCCCATATTTCTTTAAAAATACATCTTTAGGAGCTTTACCAGGTCTAAAGCCATCAATTTTAGCCGTCTTATTTCTTTTATTAAAAGCCTTATCTAATAAACCTTCCCACTCCTTACCTTCTATTTTAATTGTAATCTCTTTTTCATTCTTACTCATTTTCTTCACCTATAATCTTTTTAATATCATTATATAAATTAAAATGATTTACAACTTTAAAGCCCTTACCAGAAATAAAGCAGCCTCCATCTCTCATATCAACCTCTTCAAAGTCTTTGCCAATTATATATTGATCTATATAATTAACTAATTCAGCATATCTCTTTTCATCAAAATCCTTACCATCAGAAATATAATCATCCATAGCATCTTCTAAAGAAGCACTAGGACCATTAAAATATGAATGATAATAAAATACTTTCTTATCATCAGTAATTATTATTCCACTCTTTCCACGCTTATATCCTGTCATTCCCCAACTTCTTAATTCTAAAAAAGCATTACTTCTTAATTCTTCTAATCTTTCTTCCATAATTCCTCCTATTAAAATTATTAACTTATTCTATAGACCTTATATAAATTTAAAAGAGCTTCAATAACTCATCTAAATGATCTATTACTAAAAACCCTTTACCGTTCATATCTAAATCAAATCTTACACCAATTCCTCCAGCTTCTTTCCATTCATTTAAATTACCAAGATAATCATCGACTAAAATAGAAAACCTTGCATTAATCATCCTCGTTTTAGAAATAGCCTTAGGAACAGGAATAATCGTTATGTCCTTTAAATATTTCCTGATAAAATTTACTTTTTCTATCGCCTCATTTATTGAATTGACATGAGTTAAAATAGCAATATTAAACTTACCACTATCGGCGATTTTTTTAATATTCTCCATGCCATCATTTATAATTTCACAAACATCCAAAACATGTTTCCAATCTAAATTTTGATAAAACTCTGTTACCTTTTCTTGATTCTTTATATCAATTCCCGTTTCTTCAAGCATTTTATAAGTAATTTCAATAGTATTACAAATTACCCCATCAAAATCGATATATAGATTTTTCATAAAACCTCCACTACAAAAAATAAGGAATGTGTCCTTATTTTAAAGCATCAATAAGTTCAGACTTTTTCATTGTTGAATATCCAGCAATATTTTTATCTTTAGCAAGCTTTTTAAGTTCAGCCACAGTTAATTTTGTAATATCTTCAGCATCTTTTTTAGCTGATTTTACTTCTTTTTTAGTCTCAGCTTTCGCTTCTTCTTTTGAAGTAGCTTTAGTTTCGTAAGTCTTACCTTCTAAAGCAGCCTTAGCAGCTTTTACTAATTCTGCAAAAGCTTTTTCATCATCAATTGCTATTTCAGCAAGCATCTTTCTATTAATTTCAATACCAGCTTTGTTTAAACCACTAATAAATTTAGAATAACTAATTTCATTTAGCCTGCAAGCAGCATTAATACGAGTAATCCACAATTTTCTAAAATCTCTTTTTCTATTCTTTCTATCTCTATAAGCATAGGCTCCAGAATGCATTACTTGCTCTTTAGCTGTTTTGTATAGTCTATGTTTACTACCAAAGTAACCTTTAGCTTGTTTTAGTGCCTTCTTTCTTCTAGCACGATGTATAGTTCCACCTTTAACTCTCATTTTCTCTCCTCCTCAAATTATTTGTTAATAACACTTTTTAATCTTTTTAAATCAGCTGAACTAGCACTAGAGTCTTGATGTCTTCTTCTTCTTGAAGCATTACTCTTATGTGTTAGTTTATGATTTTTGTTAGCAGGTTGGAATTTAATAGATCCACCTTTTCTAACTTTTAAAACTTTAGAAAGCCCCTTATGAGTTTTAGCTTTTATCTTCTTTGACATAGTCATCCTCCTATTTTTCTTTATTT
>CAMOSR010000033.1 GCA_946625165.1 uncultured Bacillota bacterium | reverse complement strand
TTATTAAATGGTAATAGTAATATAGAAGTTGTTAGTGACGCAAGTAGTCCAAAATTAAAAGGGAAATATTCTTTAGCACTATCGCCAATATCAGAAGACGGATTTGTAGATAAAATTGGAAATGCTAATTATACGAGAAATTCTGCTAGTATAAAGTATAGTGGGAAACTAGAATTCTTTATTGGAAACTCCCAATCATTAACCGCATCATTGAATGATGGCGCAGTATTTATGTCACCATCATCCGCACCAATTACAGGATCAACACCACCAAACCCAGAAAAATATGTTATAACAAAAGATAATAAAAGAGCAAAAACAGCTGAATATGAAGCTGGAAGCTCACTAACATTTGAAGTAGATCAAAAAGTCAACACATTAGGAGTAGACATATTAACAAGGTATTCTTCATTTAGTATGGTAGATGAACTACCAAAAGAAGTAGACTACGTAAGTGCTAAACTATACGATGAATCTGGAAATGAAGTTACTGATGGTACAATTACTTATGATAAAAATACTCATAAAGTGACATGGACTGCAAATAATACATTCTTAAGTTCAATGCCATTAAAAGGAGAAACATATACATTAAAGATAAACGTAAAATTAAACAGTAAAATGGGAAAAAGAACAACAAACTCATCTTACTCATTAATTAATAATGAAAAATTAAACAGTAATATAGTAGAAGTATTAACAAAAGAAACTACTATAATTGTACCAAATACTTTAGCCACTGCCTCTATCATATTATTAATTATTGGAGCTATCGCTATAATTGTTAGTGGAGTTATGATTTATAGAGCTGTTGGTAAAAATTAATAAAAAATGTATCAAAAGTATTAGAAAATTCTAATACTTTTTTTCATATATTTAAATTGGGAGGAGATATATGTATAAATTAATGAAACTACCTTATCCATATGATGCCTTAGAACCAGACATAAGCGCAAGGACAGTTAACATTCATTATAATAAACATCATAAAAAATATAATGATAATTTAAATAAACTAATAGAAGTGGATATTTATCCAATAGAACAAATACCACAAAACATAGATAAATTTTCTATGGATAAAAGAGGTGATATTTTATATAATGCGGGAGGAGTTTTAAACCACGATTTATATTGGAAAAGTATGAGCAAAATAGGTACGGCTCCAAGTGGTAAATTACTAAAGAAAATAAATAACACATATGGAAGCTATGATAATTTCAAAAGAATATTTATAAAAAAAGCCAAAATGTTAACCGGTTCAGGATACACTTTTTTAGTGGCTAATAACAGTAATCTAACAATTATGAACCTGCCAAATCAGGAAACACCGCTATCGTATGGCTTAATCCCACTTTTTACAATCGATCTTTGGGAACATGCATATTATTTAGATTATCAAAATGATAGAGATAAATATATTGAAAACTTTTGGAATAAAGCTGATCTTACTTACGCCAGTCAAATATATGAAAATATATCATAAAATAAGATAAACAAAATATAATTATTGTAGGAGGGATAACATGAAAAAAATAGTACCTTTTACAAAAGACATAATTTTTGATACTAATATTTATGAAATCAATAGTATCTCTTTAGAACACACGTTATCTTTAAAAGAAGATAATATTATTACTGGAGAATTTATAGTAAGCGGAAGCTATAAGATGACAGAGGCAAGTATTAATGTTGACGAATTTGCATATAATTTACCTTTTGAAATAAGCATCGATAAAAAATACAATACCAAAAACGTAAGCGTTGATATAAATGACTTCTATTATGAAATAATAGATAACAAAATATTATCGGTAAATATCGAAGTTTCTATAGACAACCTAGAAGAAAAGGAGGAAACAAAATTGTTTGAAGAAGTAAGAGAAATTGAAAACTTGGCACATAATGAAAATAAAATAGCCAAAGAAGAAACTAGAGAAGAAATAAAAGATATCAGCACCCAAAAAGATAATAAAATAATAAATGAAGAGCATCAAAATGAAGTGATTACATCCATTTTTGATGATTTAGATAACAACGAAAATTTTGTGACATATAAAGTTCACATCATTACTGAAAACGATACAGTAGAAACCATCTTGCAAAAATATGAAGTTCCAATTAGCACGCTAGAAGCATACAACAATTTATCTGACTTAAAAATAGGCGATAAAATAATTATACCAACCGATGACTAAAATAAGCGAAGTATTAAAGAAATATAATTTAACCGCAAACCGCTTCGAAAAAAAAGGAAAAGTTACAATATTAGACACTGACAAAGGAAAATACGTCTATAAGGAAGGAAGGGTAGATAATAAGATTTTAATATATCTTAAATCTAGAAATTTTGATTATATGCCAAATATTAGTCAAAATGAGGGATATCAAATGACTAGATATATAGAAAACTTAGATATCCCCGATGAACAAAAAATAATAGACCTAGTTAAATTAACTGCCTTACTCCACAGTAAAACGACCCACTATAAAGAAATTGATCAAAATGATTATGAAGAAATTTATTATAGCCTAGACAATAATTTAAAGTACTTATATAGCTACTATACTGACCTAATAACTTTAATTGAAAGTAAAGTGTTTCAAAGCCCAAGTGAACAACTATTAGCCAGAAATATATCAAAAATTTATGACGCAATATCTGAAAATAAAAAAAAATTAGATAAATGGCGTGATCTAACAAAAGAAAAAACAAAAGAAAGAAACGTTATTTTACATGGCAATTTAAAACTAGACCACTTCATTGAAAATGAAAAATCGTATCTTATAAGCTGGGATAAAGCAAAAATAGGTTTACCAGTTTTTGATATATATAAATTATATCAAAATCATGCCCTAGATTTTGAGTTTGATTCTTTATTAAAAATTTATGAAAAAAGTTATCCACTAACTAAAGATGAAAAGAATTTATTATATATTTTGATAAGTATGCCAGATATTGTTGAGTTTAAAGGAACAGAGTATAGCAAATGTAAAAAAATAAGCAAAACTTTAGACAAAATTTATAAGACAGAGAAAATTATCTCACCAGAAACATCTAAAGAGTGAGAAAAAAAGTAATATGAAAACAATTAAAAGTAAAAAAACATTAAATCTTGTAACTACAAATAATGTAATAATTAACTGATAAAATAAAATAATTCCAGAGATAAAACATAAAAGACTCCATATGCCAAATTTCATAAGTATCACCTATAAATAGTATATGAATAAATAGGATAAAGGTTAAAGAAACCACATTAAAATAACATATCTGCTATTATTTTTTAAAATTCATTATAATTTTTTAATAATTTACACACAAAAAAAAATAATGTATAATGAAAATAGGTGATCACATGAATAGAAAGGGATTTGTTACATCAGCGCTACTATATGGAATATTATCACTGTTTTTAGTACTAATATTAGGTACTATTGCTATTGCTGGAAATAGAAAAATAACAAACGATAAGTTAAAACAAAGCGCCTTGGATGATGTTCAAAATTTAACTACAGATATATCATGTTTCAGCGGTGAAATAAGTAATGGTAATTTAATTACAATTACGGAGTATGATCCTAATAATAATGAGGAAATATGTACAAAAACTGTATTTGTGCCCAAGACAGTAACGAGCATTGGCCCAGAAGCTTTCAAAGACAAAAACATAATCAATATAACATTTAAAACTGTACCTATGATAGACGAGACAGCATTCAACGGTAACGATAATGTCTTGTTTATCTTTAAAGGCGCGTCACCTCAGATAGCAAAAGATAGTAATACACTTTGGGGAGCGATTAATTCTTCAATTAGAATAGATTAAGTATTAAAAGATACTTTTTTCTTTTACTAAAATAATGTATAATATAAAAAGAAAAAAGGTGATAAAATGTTTGTCGATGAGAGTGTAGTTGAATTATATGCCGGCGACGGTGGAGATGGCTGCATGGCTTTTAGAAGAGAAAAGTATGTTGCAATGGGTGGACCTTTTGGTGGAAATGGTGGCAAAGGGTCTGATATAATATTTAAAGTAGACCCAGGACTAAACACCCTAGTTGACTTTAAATATAAAAGAATAATTAAAGGAAAACATGGCGAGAATGGACTTGGAAAAGGAAAACATGGGAAAAATGCTGAAGATATCATTATTCCAGTTCCTGAAGGAACCGTAGTTACTGATTATGATACAAATTTGATAATTGCAGATTTAACTAAAGAAGGCCAAGAAGCAATAATCGCTAAAGGTGGAAGAGGTGGAAGAGGCAACATGGCCTTTGCCACACAAAGTAACCCTGCTCCAAAATACGCTGAAAATGGTGAACCAGGTGAATATAAAAAGATAAAAATAGAATTAAAATTAATGGCCGACGTTGGCCTAGTCGGAATGCCAAGCGTTGGAAAATCCACAATAATATCTAAAATATCGGCATCAAAACCCAAAATCGCCGATTATCCTTTTACAACACTAAAACCAAATCTAGGCGTTGTAAAAGCGGCTGATGGATATAGCTTTGTCGTCGCTGATTTACCAGGATTAATAGAAGGAGCCTCTTTAGGCAGTGGTCTAGGTGATAGATTCTTAAAACACGTCCAAAGAACAAAGATAATTGCCCACGTAATAGACATGAGCGGATACACAAACGACCCCTATAGTGATTACATGGTAATAAATAAAGAATTAGAAAACTTTGATAAAAACCTGCTTAAGAAAAAACAAATAATAATTGCCAATAAAATGGATATGCCAAACTCTAAAGAAAACTTAGAAAAATTTAAATCAAAAGTTAAAGAGCCTATATATGAAATTTCAGCTATCAATGGAGAAGGACTAGATAAAGTAATTTATGCGTTAGCTGAGTCTTTGAAAAAACTTCCAAAAACGCCTTTATATGAAGAAGACAAATTTGAAAGTCACGTGCTTTATAAATTTAAAGAAGAAAAGCCATATACAATTATAAGAGAAAATGACACGTGGATAATCAAAGGTGATAAGATAGAAAAACTATTTAAGATGAGTAGACTTGATACCGATGAAGCAATACTAAGATTCTCAAATAAAATAAGAAAAATGGGCATAGACGATGAATTAAGAGAAAAAGGCGCCAAAGAAGGAGACATAATAAAAATATTAGATTTTGAATTTGAATTTAAAGAATAGTAAAAAGCAAAGAAATCACTCTTTGTTTTTTTTAAATATTATCATGAAATCTTGACAAATATTACGCTGCTGGGTTAAAATAAATATATATGGTAGAAAAGGATAGATTGGAGATAAAATATGTATAGAGTAAGAAGAAAAAGAGGAATTATAATCGGAAGCCTACTAGGATTACTGTTATTAATTACAGTAGGTTATGCTGCGTTTCAAACACAGTTAGAAATCAAAGGATCAAGTAAAATAACTAGTAACTGGGAAATCAAAATAACAAATGTAACTAATGGAACGCCTACAGGAAGTGCTGAAAATGCAGTCCCTCCAACCTGGACAGATTTAACAGCCAATATGGAAGCGAATCTCTATGAAAAAGGTGACGCTATGGAATATGACGTCACTATATCAAATAGAGGAACTTTTGATGCTATTTTAAAGGACGTTGTAACAACAAATCCTAATAATGAAGCAGTTATCATCACATTTTCAGGATACACCAAAGGTGAAACAATACCGAAAAACACCGATAAAATAATTCATGTAAAAATAGAATATAATCCAAACTATAACGGTGGTCAAACCACTGCGACTGCCACAGCGGAACCTATAATAGAGCAAGGTGAAGGAAGCAATATAGACCCTACACCTAGACATTTACTTACATATAATTATACGGAAAATGGTGGGACTTCTAGCAATGCTCAAAACGAATATTTACTTGAAGGAACAATAGTAAACTTGGAAGGGAAAACAGCCACGAAAGAAGTAAACTCAGTTACCTGGGAATTTGTTGGCTGGAATATTGATCAAAATGAAGACAAAGGCCAATCAACAGTGACGATTGCAGCAGATACAACCCTATATGCCATATTTAAAAAAGATATAGCCGTAACATATAAAAAAGGAGAAAATAACGGCGTCTCATCAATTAGTAATACCTCTGATTCTTGCGTCTTATGGAATAAAACTACAAGTTGTGAAAAAACATTACCAACAATAACTTTAACAGATTCAACAACGACACAAGTATTAGGTTGGTATAACGAAGATACAGGGGAAAAAGTAGGTGATCCTGGAGACACATATGCATTCACAGATAGCGTAAACTTAATAGCAAAAACAAAAGTTTTACCAATAATGAGAAAGTGGGATAGTAATGGTAATTATTTAAATACTATAGACTTTCATGATTCCCAAAATAGAGCAAACATTACAACAATAGAATTTAAAGACAGTATAACAGCGCCAGAAACGGCAACCAAATGGGATGTATCAGCAGCCGGCAATGGGTCAGTAATAGCTTGGTTAAGCTCTGATGGAAAAACATTATATATAGGTGGAGATGGTGGCGTAATTGCTCCTGATAATATGGGACATGCCTTTCAAGACTTCACCGCATTAACTAGTATAAATTTAAATCATTTAGATGTTAGTAATACAAAATATATGTATAGCACATTTGCAGGCAATACAAGTTTAACTACAGTGACTTTTGGAAATAATTTTGATACAAGTAAGGTAACAACAATGAGTAATATGTTTGAAAGCTGCAGCGCATTAACAAATTTAGACCTAAGCAACTTAGATACTAGTAAAGTAGAATACTTTAGCTGGATGTTCATGGATTGTACAAATCTATCAAGTATAAACTTTACAGGCTGGGACACAAGTAGTGC
>CAMOSR010000032.1 GCA_946625165.1 uncultured Bacillota bacterium | reverse complement strand
TCGTATAAAAGTTAGGGAGAAAGCAAGGGTTAGTGTATTAAGTGTGTTGGTTGCTGCAGTAATTGTGTTTGGTTTTTTTGCTTCAACTTTAACTGGAACCGATATAAGCAGATTATATAAACAGTGGAATAGGGAATATGTGGTTATGAAATTTGGTATATATATATATCAAGGGAATGATTTGATTGCTAGTTTAAAGCCGCAGATTAGTCCACTATTTGGATATGATGCATCGGCTAAAGAATTTAGACAATATTATAAAAAGTATTCAAGCGAAAACAAAAAAAATGAATATTCAGATATTTTTAAAGGTAAAAATGTTTTAGTGATTCATGCTGAAAGTATGATGGGCTATTTATTAGACACTGAAATTAATGGAAAGGCTATCGCACCAAATTTAAAACGTTTAGCTGATGAAGGCATGTATTTTTCTAATTTTTATGCTCAGGAAAGTGTAGGAACTAGCAGTGATACTGAGTTTACCTTATCTACGTCTTTACTTCCGGCAAGTAGTGGAACAGTGTTTGTTAGTTATTATGATAGATATTACCCATCTATTCAGCAAAGTTTTAAAAATTCAAATTATTATGTATTTAGTATGCATGCTAATAAAGGTAATTATTGGAATAGAGAAGCTATGCATAAAACTTTAGGTTACGATAATTTTTATTATTATGATAAAGATTATGAGCTTGATGAAATAATAGGTTTAGGTTTATCTGATAAGTCTTTCTTTAGACAGTCTAGTAAAATTATTAAAGGTATTAATGATGAAAAAGGTAATTATTATGGGACGTTATTAATGCTTACAAATCATACTCCTTTTGAAGGCCTTGAAGATATTACAGATTTAGATTTGACTTATAAGTATACTAAAACTGATGAGGTGACTGGGGAGTCTACGGAAGTAGTAAATAATTATTTAAAAGGTACGACTTTGGGTAAATATTTTACAACTGCTCATTATGCTGATGAAGCTTTGGGTGAATTTGTAGATGAACTTGATGAAGAAGGACTTCTTGATGATTTAGTAATAGTTATATATGGTGATCATGATTCTAAGATTAAAAGAGGTGAATATGATTATTATTATAACTATGATCCTGAGACTGATTCAAAAAGAAAAGAAGAGGATCCAGAGTATCATGAATTTACTAAATATGATTATGAATTAAATAGAAAAGTACCATTTATTATATGGACTAAGGATAAGTCTTTAAGGAAAAAAATTAATAAAAATATTACATTTCCTATGGGAATGTATGATGTTTTCCCAACTCTAGCTAACATGTTTGGTGTTCAGAATAGTAAATATTCTTTAGGACATGATGTATTTAGTACAGATGATCATTTTATTATTTTTCCAAATAGTAACTGGCTTACTGATAAGATGTACTATGATAGTCAGAATAGTCAAGGTGTTACTTTGGATGAGCAGGATATAATAAGTTCTGATTATATTGATAAGTATTCTAAAAGGGCTAATGAGGAAATATCAGTTTCTAATGATATTATTGTTCATGATTTAATTAAGAAAATAGAAGAATCTGATAAAGTATTAAAAGGAGGACAATGATGGCTAGGAGAAGAAAAAGAAAAATAAAATATGGTAGAATATTTATATTATTATTTTTGATTTTTTTAATAGTTGGTGGTGGATTTTTTGCGTATAAAAAGTTAAACACTAAAAAAGAAACTGTAAAAAAAATCAAAGCTATTTCTGCTATCGATGATTATGGCTATAGCTTAAAAGAAAATGCAACACCTTATTTTAAAGGACTATTTAAAGAGTTGGAACAAACTTTAAATAAAGATGATGTTGATGAAGAAAAGTATATGACTTTAGTATCAAAAATGTTTGTTGCTGATTTCTTTAATTTAGATAATAAGGTTAGTAAGAATGATGTTGGTGGTAAGCAATTTGTCTATAAAAATTATCAGTCTGATTTTGAAAAGTATGCAATGGACTCTATGTATAAAGTTGTTGAGAGTAATGTATATGGTGATAGAAAGCAAGAACTTCCTGTTGTAACTAATGTGGAAGTAGAAAAAGTAAAAAATGAACCATATAAATATGGAAATTCTACTGATGATAACGCATATGTTGTAAATTTTAAAATTACATATAAAGATGATTTGGGTTATCAAGATGAAGGAAGTTTGATTATAATTCATAATGGTATAAAGTTGGAAGTTGCTTCAATGAGTGAAAAAAGTTCTAGTTAGTTTCTAGAACTTTTTATATTTTAAGTAATATTTTTATTTTGACAAAAATTAATTATATTTACAAAATAGATTGCAAATGTTAAAATGTAAATAGGAAAGTAAGTGAAAATATGAAGAAGAGTTATATAATTATAATGTGTTTGGTGTTAATTGTTTTTTTGTTATCTATTGGTTTTGCAGCTTTTGGTAGTCGGCTTACAATAAATGGGATTGGAGTTATTGATAGTAATTGGAATATTGAAATTATCGATATAACTAGTAAAAATAAAGTGGGTATGGCTGCTGATGCGGCTGCGCCTGTTTATACAAGTACATCTGCAACGTTTAAAACGACTTTAGCATCACCTGGTGATAGTATGACTTATGAAGTTACAGTTAAGAATAAAGGAACATTAGATGCAAGAGTTAATAAAATAACTCTTACGGATTCTAAAAATCCTGCTATTATTTTTAAAACGAGTGGGATTAATGAAAATGATTTGTTAGAAGCTGGTAAAACTCAAGTATTTACAGTTATAGTGTCTTATAATGAAGAGGTAACAAAACAACCAGATGTGTTAAATGCTTCACTTACGGTTAAACTGGATTATGTTCAAAATAAATAATCTAGTTTTTTTGTGTTTTTTTGATGTCTATCCACATATATTAAAATAGGTGAGGATAATGAATACTAAAGATAAATTTAAAGACTTTGTTAAAAAAAATCCTGTTTTATTAAAGCATGTTCAAAATGGTAAGATGACATGGCAGAAATTTTATGAAATATATGATATGTATGGTGAGGATAGCAATGCATGGAAAGAATATTTAACCGATAGCACGGTAGCAACAGCAGGAACTGCTTTGGGGCTTTTTGATTTTATAAAAAATTTAGATTTGGATAGTATTCAAACTGGGGTTAATAGTATGCAAAGGGTGGTAAGTTTACTTCAGGATATGACAAATAAAAATACTGCTAATACCAATAGGGAAGAATATAAGCCTAGGCCGCTTTATAAGCATTTTGAAGATTGACTTTACCGATTCAATTTAAGATAAAAGAAAATCCTTATTATTTAAGGTATTTAAGAGCAAATTCTTATTGGTATAAGTTATTAAATAGAAATCCTAATAATTTTCGCCAGTTTGAAGAGGAAGCAAAGAAAGAGTATCATCTTACCAGAACAGATAAACTTGAAAGTGTTTTTAATACTTTTGAAATGTTAGAAAAAATTCTTTCTTCTTTTAAATAATGTGGTATTATATGTATAGGTGATTTGTTTGAGGATAATAAGTGGTAAGTACCGAGGTAAAAAATTAAATGGTTATGATGTAGAAGGAACTAGACCAACAATGGATAGAGTTAAGGAATCATTATATGGAATAATTCAAGGGTATATCCCTAATGCAAATGTTTTAGATTTATTTGCTGGTAGTGGTTCTTTGGGGCTAGAAGCTATAAGTAATGGGGCCAAACGATTAGTCCTTGTAGATAATAATAAATTAGTTACAGATATTATAAAAGAAAATATTAAATCTTTTGATGATGATATTGAAGTTTTTACAATAGATTATAAGAAATATTTAAAAGCAACAAATGAGAAGTTTGATGTTATATTTTTAGATCCACCATATAGAGCTGGTCTTATGAACAAAGCATTAAAAATTATTGAAGAAAGAAAATTACTTAATGATGGTGGTATAGTAGTTTGTGAATTTGAAAATATCAAAATAGAGACAAATTTAGAATTAATTAGGGAAAAAAGTTATGGGCTTAAAAAAATTAGGATATATAGGTCATAATTTTTTTTAAAATCATTTGCATGAACTGTGATGATTTTGTCACTATTAAATTAATGTGTAATGTATTTTTCATAAATGTTTAATATATATTTATGTTTTTTTTTGCTAAAAAAAGGAAATAAGGCTTTTACTTAGTATATTAATAAATGAGGAGGTGAAAAAATGAAAAAGTATCCTTTTGTAAAGCAGCCTGGTTTAAAGGACTGTGGGCCGGCGTGTCTTCAAATGATTTTAAAATATTATAATGGGTATGTAAGTCTTGATAAATTAAGTGAGATGCTTTGTACAAATAATAATGGGACATCAGCTTATCATATGGTAGAAGTTTTAAAATCTTTAGGCTTTGAAAGTAGTGGTTACAAATATGAAAATGTTTCTTCTTTAAAGTGTCCGTGTATTGCTTTTATAAATATAAACTCCTACAATCACTATGTTGTGATATATGAGATAAATTTTAAAAAGAAATTACTTATTATTGGTGATCCGGCTAAAGGTATTATAAAGATGGGTTTTAAGGAATTTTTATCTTACTGGAGTGGCATAGTTATCGAAATGATTCCGGTTCGCACAGTGGTTAGTGAGGCACAAATTAAAGTGCGTGATTTTATTTTTAAACTTATTAGGCCAAATATTAAGTATTTGTTTTGGATAAGTTTATTATCTTTATTAGTTGGAATTTCTTCAATTATTATTTCATTTTTTATGCAGGCTGTGATTACGTATATTAATGATGATATTTTATTTTATGTTTTTTTGTTTTTTGTCCTTTTAATTTTATTTGTGATATTAGTTAGTTACATTAGAAATTTAATTTTAATAAAACTAAATCAAAAGTTTGATGAGTCTCTTTCTTTGGATACTTTTAGTCATATTATTCATCTCCCTTATTATTACTGCAAAAATAAAACAGCAGGTGAAGTTACTAGTTATTTTAATGATTTATTCTTAATTAAGGATGTGATTAGTCATGTATCAGTATCTCTTTTCATTGATATTCCATTAATAATTATTTTGATAGTATTTATGTTTTTTATTGATTATCAATTGTTTATAATTAATATGTTTATTTTAAGTTTATATTCTATTTTGTATATGGCTTATAAAAAGAAAATTTATTATTTAACTGATGAGGTTTTGAGGAAAAAATCTTTAGTTAATTCTAATATTGTTGAAGCTATTAAAGGGTATGAGACTGTAATAAATTTAAATGTTCAAAGTAAAGTTATAAATAATTTTGAGAGAAAATATGCTGAATATTTAAATGTGGGTGAAAAAACTGCAAAAATGAAATCTAGGGAATTTTTGTTTAGAGAGTTAATAGGAAGTTTATCCACCGTACTAATTATAATTTATGGAATTATTAGTTTGAAAAATGGTCTTCCAGTAAGTATGTTTATAACAGTATTTTTACTTTCATCTTTACTTAATTCATCTTTTAAAAATATTTTAGAATTTGATTATGAATTAGAAGAAGTTAAAAGTTCAATTAATCATGTTAGTGAGTTATTTCTTAAGCATTATCAAAAAGAAAATATAAAAGTTGATGGAAATATTTGCGTGAAAAATTTAAGCTTTAGTTTTGATAGAGTCAAGAATGTTTTAAAAGATGTTAATTTAGATATCAAAATTGGAACAAAAATGATGGTTGCAGGAGCAAGCGGCTGTGGTAAGAGTACTTTGTTTAAAATTATAAGAGGCTATTATGATGATTATAACGGAAGTGTGACTACCGGTGGTTTTGAAAGTAAAAACTATAATTTTGAAAATGTTTTATATGTTTCCGGAAAAGAGATATTATTTACAGGAAGAGTGTTTGATAATTTAAATTTAAGAGAGTTTGATTTAAAAAATAATGAAGTGTGTGAACTTTCAGAATTTGTAAGTGACTATAACATGTTAGTTGAGGAGGATGGTTTTAATATATCTGATGGTCAAAGACAGAGAATTGTTTTAGCTAGGGCTTTGTCTAATTTTAATGTTCTTATTATCGATGAGGGTTTAAGTCAGGTGGATGTGAATATGGAAAGAAGAATTTTAAAAAAATTGTTTAGGCGATATCAAAGTAAGACAATAATTTTTATTTCGCATAGACTTGATAATTTAGATTTATTTGATAGGTTTTTGAAATTAGATAATGGAAAAGTTGTTTTAGATGAAATGCGCAGTAATTAGAAAGGAATAAAATATGAAATTAAATGAAAATGAACTTATGGCTATAGCTGGTGGTGGAGGATATGGAATTATTGCTGGAATTGGAGCGGCAGTTGCTTTTCTAATTAGTGTAGTTGATGGATTTTTAAATCCTATTAGATGCATTAAATGAAATTAAATAAAGAGGAACTTTTAAAAATTAGTGGTGGAGCCGTTAGTGCGACGCTTATAAATGCGATTGTTAAAGGCATTTATATATTAATTGAACTAGGTAAAAGTTTAGGTTCTACGATTAGAAGAGTAACAGCTAATAAGTCCTGCGAGATTTGATTAAATTATAAAGTGAGATTTTTCTCACTTTTTTTGGTTTTTGTTAAAAAATGTTGAAAAATAAGGAATAGCGTGCTATAATATGTTTAGCCAAGAAGGGAGGGATTTTTATGACAAAAGTATTAGTTAGAAATGGTAATGTCGATGGTGCACTTAGAACACTGAAAGTCGATAAAGATGGCTCCCGCAGAAAACTTAGAGAAAACATGGAAGGTTACTTAAAGCCTGGAGTTAAAAGAAGACTCAAAAAAGAACAAGGCATTAGAAATACAAGAAAAAGAAATAGAAGAGAAAATAGAAGCAATTATTAAGACCATAAGTGGTCTTTTTAAATAATGAAAGGGTGTTAATTATGCGAAATCAAATTTTAGAAGATTTAAAAAGTGCTATGAAAGCGCAAGATAAGGTGAAACTTGCAGTTATTAGAATGGTTAAGTCAGCTATGCAAATGGAAGAATTAAATAAAAAAAGAGAGCTTTCTGATGATGAAGTTATCGATGTTATTTCTAAACAAATTAAGACAAGGAAAGACTCTATTAAAGAGTTTGAAAAAGGTTGTAGAGAAGATTTAATAGAAGCTACTTCAAAAGAAATAGAAATTTTATCTACTTATTTACCAAAACAATTAACAGATGAAGAGCTTATGGAAATTATTGAAAAAGTCTTTGATGAAATTAAGCCACAGTCTTCAAAGGATATGGGTAAAGTTATGAAAGAAGTTTCTCCTTTAGTTAAAGGTAAGGCCGATATGGGTAAGGTAAGTAGTATCATTAAATCAAAATTAAATTAAGTAGGCATTTTTGTCTACTTTTTCTATTCAATATTATTTAATTTTGTTATAATGAGTGTAGGAGGGTTTGTTTATGGCAAAGAAGAGTGCTGAAGAAGTAAAAGAAACTAAAAAGGTGCATGAAGTAAAAATAGATGTAGACGAAATCAAGGAAGAACTTACAGATTATGTAAGTAGTAAAATCGATAAAGAAGTTGCCTTGGCGGTTGATACAGCTACAAAGAAACTTATAAGGCATAAGAATTTAATTATAATAAAAAGAGATATTACGATTTTAGTATTATTAATTATATGCTTCTTTTTAAGTTATAATTTATATAATTTATCTAATATAAATATCGATATTACTAAAACTACAAAAAGTTCTAAAAATACTTCTGAGACAACCGAAACTAAAAAGGTGGAAACGGAAGAGAATGAAAAAAGTAGTCTTAATAATTTGACAGAAAAATATGGTTATTTGGTTGATAATGTTTATATTGATGAAGATAGTAGCTATTTAAAATCTTATTATAAAGGTGATTTAACAGATGAATTAAAATTATATATATCACTTAATAACGTCGATAGTGAAAAAATAATGAGCGAAGATGATTCTGTTTATTTAGATGAAAATGATATAAAAGATGTTTATAATAATTTGTTTGATGGTGAGGTTGTTTTAAAATCTTTTAAATATGGTGATCTTAATTTTCATTATTTAAATTCTAAGGCTTTATTTATAGCTGACGGCAAATTTGAAAAACAAGAGTCTCAAATTTCTAAGGAGATTATTGATGTAAAAGAAAGCGATGATGAAGTAAAGATCACCACGGTAGAAGGTTTAATTAAAAATGATAAACTTTATAATATAATTTCTAATGATGAAATAAAAAAATATCATTATGATGATAATTTAAGCAAGTATGAGGACTCTTTGACTAAAGTTGTTTATCATTTTAATAATGACAAAGAAAAGTATAAATTAGTCAAATTAGATATAAATAGTTAGAAAATTATATATAAAAATACACTTCCATTTTTTGAAAGTGTATTTATTTTTTTAATTATGGGGTTGGTCCGGTAGGTCTGGTAGGTCCAGTAGGTCCAGTAGGTCCAGTAGGTCCAGTAGGTCCAGTAGGTCCAGTAGGTCCGGCAGGTCCAGTAGGTCCAGTAGGTCCGGCAGGTCCAGTAGGTCCAGTAGGTCCAGTAGGCCCAGTAGATCCAGTAAGTCCGGTAGGTCCAGTAGGCCCGGTTGGTCCCATTGGCCCAGTAGGTCCGGTTGGTCCAGTAGGTCCAGTAGGTCCGGTAGGTCCAGTAGGCCCAGTAGATCCAGTAAGTCCGGTAGGTCCAGTAGGTCCGGCAGGTATTGTTAGGTTTAAAATATAGTTGGGTGCTGTTCCAGTTATAGATGCAGCTGCTTCAGTACCTGGGTCACCTGTTGTTACAGTTCCAACTGTAAGCGTAGGTGGAGTATCACTACCTGGTCCAGTAGGTCCGGTTGGTCCCATTGGCCCAGTAGGTCCAATAATCGCGACTTGTCTTCGGCATCTTCTTCCTTCTCTTAAAATTTGTTCTATCTTATTTTGAAAGTCGTTATCCATAATATTCCTCCTTTCTTCATATTTTATGAGCTGTTTTTTATTACGAATAGTCGACTTTAACTATAATTTTTTATTTTTTTGATAAATAAATGCTTGAAATTCATATAATTATGTTATAATATTGTTGGCTTTTTTAAAAAGACATGAATATGGATTTTTATGCCTAGTGCCTTATTGGTGGTGTAAAATTAGAAGTATTCAGAAGAATTAACAAAAGGAGGATGAAAAATGGCAGTTGTGTCAATGAGTTATTTATTAGAGGCTGGTGTTCATTTTGGACATCAGACAAAAAGATGGAATCCTAAAATGAAGGAATACATCTTTACAGCTAGGGATGATAT
>CAMOSR010000031.1 GCA_946625165.1 uncultured Bacillota bacterium | reverse complement strand
CTGATAGCGAAAATTAAAGGCCATTAAGCCAAAGCTAAGTTAAAAGATATATTATAGGAGGTGTTAAAATGGCTGTACCAGCTAGAAAAGTTAGTAAAACTAGTGGAAGAATGCGTCGTACACATTACAAAATAAGTGAAAAAACTGTAACTACATGTTCAAAATGTGGCGCACCTGTAAAACCACATAGAGTTTGTAAAGAGTGTGGAACTTATAAAGGAAAAGAAGTAATAAAAAAAGAAACAGCTGAATAATTTAGCTGTTTTTAAATGCTTAGAGAAAAATAAATTTCAAAAAATCACTTGTTTTCAATTCGTATAACGCATATTTTCATTAGAAATATTAAATATAAGACCCATAGCTAACATATAACTAAGTAAACTAGAACCACCATAAGAAATAAAAGGCAGGGTAATACCCGTAATTGGAAGTAGCCCAAAAGTCATTCCAATATTTTGCACCTGCTGATAAATAAGCATACCAACAACCCCAGCAATTACATACTTGTTAATTAGCTTATTAGTTTTAAGCGCTAACATAATTAACTTAATATCAAAAAAAGTAAGCAAAGCAATTAGCAAAGTAGAACCAACAAATCCGAAATGACTCGCATAAACGGCAAATATAAAATCAGTTTGAGCTTCTGGGAAATATATTGGATTATTTGCTATGCCATGACCAGTAAGACCAGCAGAACCAATTGAACTTAAACTGTTTTCAAGCTGATATCCACTCTGATTAGACCAGTCTAAAAGTCTATCAACCCTTAGAAAGAAACTAGTTCCAAATATCTTTATGAAAAGATCTTGACTTATAAAATAAATAAGTAAAACACTTCCCACAAATAAAAATAAGATACCAAATATCAAAACAAACCATCGATACCTAATACCAGATATGAAAAGCGTAACAAAAGTTATTAGTAAATATATCAAAACCACCCCAGTATCCGGCTGCATAAATGTAAGTATACTAGGTATAAGTACTATAACACCGATTTTAATTAAAAACATAAACTCTTCATGAACACTAGGATTAGGAAACTCATCATTAAATTTAGAAATCATCGAAGCATTAATAATAATTAAAATAATCTTCATAAATTCTGATGGCTGAATAGTACCAATCCCTTTTATCTCGTACCAACATCTCGCATCATTTATAGATATGCCAAAGAAAAATAGACCAATTAAAGATAAAATGCCAAATATATATAAAAACACACTTATTCGATATATATAAGTATTTCCAACCGTCATAACGATATAGGCTATTGCAAAACCAGCCACATACCAAATAATTTGATTTGTCATTAAATGACTCATGGTATCGGGTAAAATACTACTAGCGCCATACAAAGTCACTATGCTAATGATAAAAAACAAAATGATAGAAATTAAAATAGATTTATCAACCTTATATTTAGAAATACTCTTCATTTTATCACCATTAAATATAATACACTAAAGCGGATAAATATACAATTAAAACAAAAAAAGTTTTAAAAAATTATCAAAGTATAGTATAATGAATATAGGTGATAGATATGTTATGGCAATATATAATAATAATTATAATTTTAGTTTTAATCGCACTTGCAATTTTAAAAGCTAGAAGTAAAGATTTTAAACTAGAAGCCAATAAGTTAATTGAGTATTTGGGTGGCAGTGCAAATATAATAAATTATGAAGTAAATAATTCAAGATTTGTTGTTAATCTTCATAATATTAGCCTAGTTAACAAGGAGGCTATTCAAAAAATGGGAGCTCAGGGCATTGTTGAAATCGATAATCAATTAAAAATCATCTTTGGGCAGGATGCAAAACAACTAAAAAAGAATATTGATGACTTAAAATAGTGTAGTTTTAAACTACATTTTTATTTTGGGAAATATCATAAATAGCTAGAACTATTAAATTGACTTTGATAATCAATTAATTTATAATCTAATTAGAGTAGGAGCGATAAAATGGAAAAGACAAAATTAATTGCTACACTATGTGGTAATAGTAATGAAAAAAAACAAGTTGACGAGTTCGTTAAAAACGGGATAGATGTTATAAGAATAAACATGAGTTATTCAACCCACGAAGAATGTAAAAGATTTATGGACCTAATCGATGAAGCCAACAAAAAATACGATACCCATGTGGCAACGATGCTAGACTTAGAAGGGCCATGCATTAGAACAGGGGAATTCATAGACGGCAAAGCCACATTAAATACTGGTGATAAAATAAGAATATATATGAATAAAGTAAAAGGAAACATGACAGGCTTCTCAGTTAATTATCCACACCTTATAGATGATTTAAAATACAAAACAAGAATAAAACTAAGCAAAGGAAATGTTGAACTAGAAGTCCTTGAAAAAGGATTAGATTACGCTTTATGCGAAGTTCTAAAAGGTGGTGTAGTAACTAACAACTCCAAAATGTATCTACCAGAGATAAAAATAAATAAAAAGTTTCTAAGTACCAAAGATTATCAAGATATCTTATTTGCCCATGAAAATAATGTAGACTTTTTAACCGCATCTGCCATTTCAACAGCAGAAGACGTATTAGAAATAAATGACTTACTAATTGAACTTAAAAATGAACACATTTCATTAATAGCTAAAATAGAAAATAAAAGAGCATACGAAGATTTAGATAATATAGTAGGCGTTTCAGATGGCATTATTTTAGATAGAGGAGATATCGGAATTGAATTACCAATTGAAATGATACCTAGTGTTCAAAAGAAAGTTATTAATAAATGTTATAAAAATGGTAAATTATCAATTATAACAGCTGAATTTAACAGCTTCTTGACAAGAAAAATGGTGCCAAATAGAGCCGAAGTTTCAGATTTAGCCACACTTGTTTCCGAGGCTGTAGACGCGATAATGCTTACAAGTGAAACTTCAATTGGGAGCCATCCAATTGAAACTGTAAAAACAGTAAAAAGAATAATTGAGGCTTCTGAAGACAGTATTGACTATAGTCACTTTTTTAGAAGATCTTTAAACGATGAAATAAAAAGCATAACTGCAACAGTATCTTCCAGTGTTGTTTTAGGTGCCAATGAGCTAGAATGCAAAGCAATTCTAGTTGCCACTAATTTAGGAAAAACGGCTAGAATCATTAGTGGCTTAAAACCACCATGCCCAATAATTGCTGCTGCTGAAAACGAAAACGTCGTAAAAAGCATGCAACTATATTTTGGAGTCGTCCCAATTATTGCGACAGGAAACAACATAGAAGAAATTACAGAAAATGCTAAAGAAAAAATAACTAAAATATTAGAATTAAAACAAGGAGACAAAATAATTGTAACTGGTGGACACCCATTTAAAAAAGTAAAATATACAAATTTTATGGAAATAGTTGAAATATAAAACAATAAGGAGGAATCACCATGTATAACTTAGGGGATCATTTTAAAATAGATAAAAAAAGAGCCAAAGCAAATAATGCAAGTATAATTAAAGGTGAAAAATATCGATTTACAGTTTTAACTGAAAGACTTTTACGAATAGAATATAATGACAAAGGCTTATTTGTCGATGATCCAACCGAGTTAGTTTTATACCGTGATTTAGAACCACCTAAATTTGACGTAATTGATAATGCGAACTTCGTTAGTATTTCAACTAAATATTTCAAATTAACATATATTAAAGGCAAACCATTTATAGGAGGAAAAGCAAACCCTGCCAGCAATTTAAAAGTAGAACTTTTGAATACAAAAAATTACTGGTATTATGGTCATCCAGAAGTGCGCAACTTTGGAATTCAAAACAGCCTACTATCAGAAGGTGGGGTAATAGGCAAAGGTTTATATTCAGCCGATGGCATGGCAAGTATTGATGACTCTAATAACGTGATTTTCAATGAAGATGGAACAACTTCTCCAAACGACGAGAATAAAATCGACACATATTTGTTTATGTATAATCAAGATTTTGAACTCGCCTTACAAGATTATTATAAAATAACCGGCTTTCCAGCTTTAATTCCAAGATATGCTTTAGGAAACTGGTGGAGTAGTAACGAAGATTATGATGATTTAAAATTAAAAACACTAGTTGACAGTTTTGAAAAAAATGAAATACCACTTTCTATATTAGTTCTAGATAAAGACTGGCACGAAAGACGTAAAAAAGGTAATAAACTTTTAAAGACAGGTTTTAAATTTAATGACAAATATTTTAAAAACCCTAAATCTATGATAACTTATTTACACAATAAAAAACTGAAAATAAGTTTAAATATTAACCCTATAGAAGGCATTTATGATGATAATACCTATTACAATGAAGCTTTGAAATACATAATGCCAGACAGTGAGGGGAAAATAGCTTACAACATTCTAAACCCTAGATTTGTCGATGTATATTTAAAAATGTTTATTCATCCATTAGACGCTATAGGCGTTGATTTTTACTGGCTAAACGCGTTAGATAATAGACAAAATTTGACATTGTTAAAACACTATCAATTTAACGATATGAATAAAGATCCAAAAAAAAGGCCACTATTGCTTTCTGAAGGAGACACTATTGCCCCTCATCGTTATCCAGTTTTATATTCTGGAAAAGCTGAAGTAAGTTGGAATACCCTTAGAAAAATACCACTCTATATCAATAGAAGTTTCAACAGCGGAATGCCATTTTGGGCACACGACATTAGTGGATATTTTAATGGCACAGAAGATAATGAACTTTACATCAGATCATTACAATTAAGTGTATTTTCACCAATATTAAAATTTGGAGTAGACAAAGGAAAGTATTATAAAAGAGAACCATGGAAATGGGATATTAAAACATATACAATTGCTAAAGACTATTTAAATCTAAGACATAGATTGATTCCATACATCTATAGCGAAGCATATAAATATCATAAATTTGGCACACCACTAATAGTACCACTATATTATAAAAAGAAAGAATATTATGATGACACACTCTTTAGTAACGAATACCACTTTGGAGAAGAACTATTTATCGCTCCAATCATAACGCCCAAAGATATAGTTATGAACCGCGTCATTCATAAATTCTATTTACCTGAAGGTGAATGGTATGATTTTGTTACCGGCAAAAAATTTCCAGGCAATAAAACATATACTAATTTCTTCAGAGATGAGGATTATCCAGTCTTTGCTAAAGCAGGATCTATAATCCCTCTTGCAAGTCCAAAGACCTTAAATGATACAGCACCACCAGAGAATATAGAAATTAATGTTTTTCCAGGAAAGAGTAATTCATACACACTATTTGAAGATGATGGTGAAAGCACGTTATACCGTAATGGGTACTACGTATTAACCAAAATCGAATATACATATGAGCCAAACAATTATAGTTTAATAATTAAAACGGTTGAAGGCAAAAAGAACATAATTCCAGAAAAGCGAAACTATAAAATAGTTTTTAGAAATACTAAAAAAGCTGATGAAGTAATAGCTTATAACACAATGGCCAATTTACAATTGAATACATATGTCAGCGGAACAGATTTTATAGTTGAAATAAACAACGTCCCATCAGCTGGCGAGCTAACACTAACATGTAGGGGTAAAGATATTGAAATAGACGCTGTTAGAATTATAAACGAAGATATTGAAAGGATTATCAGTGACCTTAAAATATCTACAAAAATGAAAGAAAAAATAGACAATATCTTATTTAGCAATGAATCAATTAATCAAAAAAGAATTAAAATTAGGAAATTATCTAAAATCGGATTAGACAAAAAGTTTATTAAAATGTTCTTAAGATTACTAGAATATATCGGCCAAATATAGCCAAAAAATAACTAGAAATCAAAATAAAACTTTCTAATTTGTTAAAATAATGATATACTATTAACGGAGGGGAAAAGTATGACAAATAAAATAATGCCAAAAGTCTTTGGATGGATGTTCATTGGCTTACTAATAACATTCTTAACAGGATACTATGTTGCTGACCACCAATATACGGCAATGAAAATTTTAGGAGGATATCGATACATAGCTTTAGTAGTAATAGAATTTATACTAGTTATATTTTTATCAGCCAGAATAACAAAGATGAGTCCTACTACTGCAAAAATATGTTTCCTTATTTATTCTATAGTTAGTGGACTCACATTTTGCGGAATATTCTTAGTATATGAAATATCTTCAATAATATATATATTTCTAATAACAGCTGTAGTATTTGGCATATTCGCATTTATTGGATCAGTTACAAAAATAGATTTAACAAAAATAGGAACATATTTAATAATGGCATTAATCGCTGTTATAATTTGTTCAATAATTAATTTATTTTTAAACAATACTGCATTCGATTATATATTATCAATAATCATTATAATTATATTTATAGGTTTCACTGCCTACGATGTTCAAAAAATTAAAAGATTAGGAAGCTCTGGATTAATTGCTGAAGACAATTTAGCAATCTATGGCGCTCTAGAACTATATTTAGATTTTATTAATTTATTTATAGAATTGTTAAAGTTATTTGGAAAAGGCAGAGATTAAAAGCTTAGAGTAGGAGTAGTAATAATTAAAGACTATTTAGAAAGAAAGTGGTTGATGAAAACTTTTTAGTCCACATTATGAACTTACCTAGGAGCATCTTATATGACAAGTATAAGACGGAAAGCCCGTTAAAGCTAAAGAGATAATAAAAGTATTATGAAGCAGGGTGGTACCACGTGTAAAACGTCCCTACAAACATAATACTTTTTTTATATGAAGGAGGAATTATGGAGTATTTATTAATTTTTATATTTTGTTTTTTAATTATTTATTTAGTTTACTTTGTAATAATAGTAAATAGAAAAAAAGGATTAGAAAAATTTAAAGAAGGAAAGCAGTTAAATTTTTTTAAAAAAGCCTATAATCTTGATTTTAGAAAAATAGACCTAAAGAAATTCGCAAACTCCCTGGCTCTGACTAACGCTTTCATAATGGCACTTACAATAACCATTATTGAACTATTTAAAAATGTAACCGTAAAGATGTTAGTAGGATTTATTATATTAATACCTCTAATGCTTATAATGTATAAAATTTTAGGTAGTACCTATAAAAAGAAAGAAGGAAAATAAAATGTACGATTTTAAAAATATAGAAAAAAAATGGCAAAAATATTGGGAAGAAAATGAAACATTTAAAGCTGTAACCGGAGATAGCAAAAATCCGTATTACATATTAGTTGAATTTCCATATCCATCTGGAGCTGGTCTTCACGTTGGTCACGTCAGAAGTTATACGGCTCAAGATGCTTTAGCTCGTATGAAAAGAATGCAAGGCTATAATGTTTTATACCCAATGGGGTGGGATGCATTTGGAGCTCCAGCTGAACAGTATGCCATAAAAAATCATATTCATCCCAAAGAAGCCGTAAAAGAAAACATTGCCACATTTAAAGGACAAATGAAAAAACTAGGATTTTCTTTTGACTGGTCGAGGGAATTTGCAACAACAGACCCAGACTATTATAAATGGACACAATGGCAATTTTTACAGTTTTATAAGCACGACATGGCTTATAAAGCTACTGTTCCTGTAAACTGGTGCCCAAATTGTAAGACAGTTCTTTCAAACGAAGATTCCGCTGGTGGAGTTTGTGAAAGATGTGGCACTAAAGTTGAACAAAAAGAAAAATCACAGTGGATGCTTAAGATGGCTTCATATTCAGAAGATCTATTAAAAGGCCTAGATGATACAAACTTTGCCGATAGAGTAAAACTCGGTCAAATAAATTGGATAGGAAAATCAGTAGGAGCTCACGTCACATTTAAAGTAGCCGGTACTGATCTAGATTTTACCGTATTTACAACAAGATGCGATACCTTGTTTGGCGCAACATATTGCGTTTTAGCTCCAGAACATAAACTAATAGATAAAATAACCACACTAGACAACAAAGAAGAAGTAGAAAAATATCGAAAAGAATGTTCATTCAAAAATGAAATGGAGAGAACAGAATTAAATAAGGACAAAACTGGTGTTTTTATCGGTGCTTATGCTATAAATCCAGTTAACGGAAAAGAAATACCAATATACATAAGTGATTATGTTCTAGCAAGTTACGGAACAGGAGCCATTATGGCAGTACCGGCACATGATAGCAGAGACTACGAATTTGCCAAAAAATTTAATCTAGATATTATTCCAGTTATTGAAGGCGGAAATATCGAAAAAGAAGCTTATACTGGAGATGGCGTTCATATTAATTCACAGTTTCTAAATGGCATGAATAAGGAAGAAGCAATAAATACTATGGCTAACTGGTTAGAAGAACATAAGTGTGGCGAAAAAACAGTAAATTACAAAATGCGCGATTGGATTTTCTCACGTCAAAGATTCTGGGGAGAGCCAATTCCAATGATACACTGCGACAAGTGTGGCTGGGTACCAATGAACGAAGAAGATTTACCACTTCTTCTGCCAGATGTAGCTGAATATGAACCTACCGATAATGGGGAATCACCACTAGCCAAAATAGAAGATTGGGTAAACACGACATGTCCAAAATGTGGTAAACATGCTAAAAGAGAAACCGATACTATGCCTAACTGGGCAGGTTCATCATGGTATTTCCTAAGATTTATGGATCCACATAATAATCATGAATTTGCTTCAATAGACGCTATGAAATATTGGAATAAAGTTGATTGGTATAACGGTGGAATGGAACATACTGCAAGACACTTATTATATGCGAGATTTTGGGTACAATTTTTATATAATATTGGTTTAGTTCCAAATAAAGAAATGATTTGGACTAGAGTTTCACATGGAATGATTTTAGGCTCTAATGGAGTTAAAATGAGTAAATCACTAGGAAATGTGATAAATCCTGATAGCGTCATCAATGAATATGGTGCAGATGCCCTTCGTACATATGAAATGTTTATAGGTGACTATTCACAAGATGCTGCTTGGAGTACAGAATCCCTAGCCGGTTGTAAGAGATTTTTAGATAGAGTGTACCGTATAGGTGAAAAATTAAATGAAGAAAAAGGATATACAAATGAAGTTTTAGCCCATCAAACAATAAAAAAAGTGACTAATGATATTTTAGTTCAAAAATATAATACAGCTGTATCTGCCCTTATGATCATGCTAAATGAATATGAAAAGCAAGATTCAATTACAAAAGACGACTATCGTTTACTACTAACACTTCTAAACCCAATCGCCCCACATATCACCGAAGAATTAAATGAAAAATATGCTTTAGGAGACAAAATATGCAATTCAACTTGGCCTACATATGACGAAGAAAAAACTGTAGAATCTACGATAGAAATTGCTGTAAGTGTAAATGGAAAACTTAGAGGCACAATAACGATGGACAAAGATGCATCAAAAGAAGAATTATTAAAAAAAGCTAAAGAAAACGAAAATGTCAAAAAATATATAGATGATAAAGAAATAATAAAAGAAATAGTAGTTCCAGGTAAGATAGTAAATTTTGTTATAAAATAAAAACCAATTGACGAATAAAATAAAATGTGTTAAATTATTAGTAATTGATGAAGAAAAATAAAAAGTAATTATTTAATAGGTAAAAAAGAAAACTAGTGGCTGATGAAAACTAGTCAAAGTTAAATGATGAAATACATATTTTGAGTCAAATCGGTCATGGCCGTTATCCATTAAGTGCATAGAATACTATGAATTAGGGTGGTACCGCGGATATAATTCGTCCCTATATTTATAGTATTTTTTATTTTAAGGAGGAATATCATGGAAATAGGAAAATACATTGATCATACTAATTTAAAAATGGATGCTACTACAGAAGACATTACAAAACTATGCGAAGAAGCCATAGAAAACAGTTTTGAAAACGTCTGCGTCCATCCATATTATGTAAGTTTAGCTAAAGAGCTTTTAAAAGACACAAATATCGGTGTGTGTACAGTGGTAGGATTCCCACTTGGAATGAACACGCCAAAAGTAAAATCATTTGAAGCCATCGATGCAGTCGAAAATGGCGCTGATGAAATTGATATGGTCATAAACGTCGGAGCTTTAAAAGACAAAGACTATGACTACGTAAAAAAAGAAATAGAATTAGTAAGAGATGACATAGACGGTAAAATTTTAAAAGTTATCATTGAAACATCTCTACTTAATGAAAAAGAAATTATAAAAATGACAGAAATTTGTAATGAAACATTTGTACATTATATTAAAACAAATACAGGTTTTGGAAGTAGAGGAGTAACATTAAAAGACGTAGAAACAATACAAAAACATAAAAATGAACTATTAGAAATAAAAGCTAGTGGTGGAATTAAAAACTTTAAACAAATGAATGAACTTATCAAAGCTGGAGCCACTCGTATTGGAACCAGTAATGGAGTAGAAATAGTTAAAAATATGAAGGAGGATAAATAATGACATTATATGAGGAATTAAAGTGGCGAGGACTTATAAAAGATGAAGCCGGTGATGATTTAAAGGATAAACTAGATAACGAAAAAGTAACCTTCTATTGGGGAACTGACCCTTCGGCCGATTCTCTTCACATCGGTCACTATTCATCATTGCTCACGGCTAAAAGGCTAGTTAGAGCTGGACATCACCTAATTCTTCTAATCGGAGGAGCAACAGGCATGATAGGAGATCCTAGACCGACAGC
>CAMOSR010000030.1 GCA_946625165.1 uncultured Bacillota bacterium | reverse complement strand
ACCTATGACCCCCTGCTTGTAAGGCAGGTGCTCTAACCAACTGAGCTAAGCGCCCGAAAAAACTTTTACTAGACGTTATTAAATATAACATCTATAAGCTTATTTGTCAATACTATTTGATGCATTTTTTATTTTTTTCAGTTCTTTGTTTATCCATGATGGTAAATTTTTGGCTAATGTACTAAATCCACTAGGGGTTTCTACTATCTTATGCTTTCTTAGTTTTCCGTTTATTTTATAATTAATATTTTTAATACTTAATTTTAGATGCGCCTCTTCTTTATCGACTTCTAAGATTTCGACGTAGATATGATCTCCGACATTTATAAAATCGTGTATATCTTTAACAAAGCCTTTTGATATTTCTGATATATGAATTAATCCTGTGTAATATTCATCGAATGACATGAATGCGCCATAAGGTTCAATGCATGTTACAGTACCTTTGACTATTTTTCCTTTCATATATTTTGCCATAGTCACACCTCTTTGAATATTATATCATAATTATAAAGAAAGATTTATTTTTTTTATAAATTATTGTATAATGTTGTGGGTGATTTTATGTCTGATGAAGAAAAAATTAAAGGTGTTATTGATAAACTACGACCATTTTTAATAAGCGATGGTGGAGATATTGAGTTTGTAAAATATGAAAATAATATTGTATATATTAAAATGTTAGGAGCTTGTGCAGGTTGTTCTTTAATTGATTATACTTTAAAAGACGGTGTCGAAACAGCGATTAAAGAAGAAGTTCCTTTAGTTAAGGAGGTAGTAAACATTTCATAATGTTTACTTTTTTTATTCTAACCATTCTATGGGTGTAATTCTTAAGAAGCTTTTGTAATAGTGATATATTTTTTTTAGTATTTGTTCATAACTATCTACTTTATTTATGATTTGTAATAAACTTTTATCATCTTCTCTACCCGTAATAACCTCTTCATATATGTCAAAATAGTAAGTTGGATAAATCATTCTTGCTAGAAACATAATGTATTCATATGTGCTTAATAAAGAGTTATCAAAATAATAAGCGAGTTCTTCTTCAATATTTTCCCCTTTAAAGAAACTTTGTTTAAAGTATTCGGCGGCATCTCTAACTTTTAAGTCGACTGTAATATTTAATGGATTATATAAGTCAAAAGTTGTATTTTTTTTACTAATTCTTTTATGAGCATAAACGCTTGATGTCAATGATTTTTCAGTAGTATTTATAAGCTGTATTGCTGTTTCTCCTAAGCCGATGAAGTAACTAAAGCTGTCTCTAATTAATGGATGTTTTTTCCCTAACATACTTATTTGATACTCTAAATAATCATTTTTTATGGACCATAGTTCCCCCCAATTTGGAGTACTAGTAGTACTTGCTTCAATGTTAGCAAATGACATAATATTATCGATGGTTACTTTAGAACCATAGTATACTGTCTGCATTAGTATATAAGGAATATTATTTATAAATGTTAGAGGTTTATTGTCTTTATTTAGTATAATTGGATGAACGTATATATTTTTATTTAATATATCGAGGTGCATATTATATATTTTATTTATTTCTAATACGTTCCCTAAATATTTTATGAATGTGTATCTAATATTATTAACAAAAAAATAATATTCTTCAGAACTTTGAAAAATATTTTCTGGATATAGGTTGTAGTAATAGTTAATAACATTTTTCATACAGTAGCACCTCTAGTTAATTTTATGTGAAAAATCATACTGTAATTACAATTAATTGGGTATTTAGTTTACACCCTTTAGAAGTTCAAGAATATGTTATATTGAGAATAAAGAAGGGGTGGATTATATGTGTAATAATTCTGGCGATAGCAAGTGCATTTCTGAAATTTTGACTGTAATTAACATACTTCAAAATAATGCAGAATGCGCTGATACATGCTTAGATACTTGCGATCGTGGTTTTTTAGGAAATACTGTAGCTACTTTTGCTTACAATACTAGACCAGTTATGCTTTATACAGCATTTAGTAATGGAGTAATTCCATGGACTATGCCAACTACTAGAGATGAAACTGGAACAGAAACTAGCAGTGTATTTAGAGTTGAAAAAGTTGATGGCAATTGTGCGACTTTCCGTGTACTTTCGCCAAATACTGATCCTGAAACATCTCCCACTATGCCATACGTTATAACAAATTCATTCTTTACAATGAATTTAAACTGTGTATGTGCTATCAGATGTTTAAATGACACGATTGTTGAAGGTGTTTAATTTAAAAGCCAATTTTAATTAATTGGTTTTTTTGTAAGAATGTTATTTACAATAGCAAAAAAATGACAACTGGTTTTGTCATTTTTTATTCGAAGTAATTAATTTTCATAGCTTTCTTTACTTCTATCATTGTTTCTTTAGCTTTTTTTCTTGCCTCTTTTGTTCCTTCTTTTAATATTTTGTCCACCTCTTCTGGGTGTTTATTATAGTATTTTTGTTTGTCATGAACTGGTTTTAAGAATTCTAGCATTTTATTTAGTAGTTCTTTTTTACATGCTACGCAGCCTCTTTTTCCGGCTTTGCACTCTTCACATACGGTTTTTATGTTTTCATTACCAATTAGTTTATGATAGTAGTAAACCATGCATATATCTGGGTTTGCAGGGTCGTCGACTTTTATTTTATTAGGATCAGTAATCATGCTCATTACTTTTTTTCTAACTTCTTCGTCATTATCAGATAAGTATATGGCATTTCCTAAACTTTTTCCCATTTTTTCGTTACCATCTATTCCTTTTATTCTTGGAAATTTCGATAAATAAGCTTCTGGCTCTAGCAATGTTTTTCCGTAAATACTATTAAATTTACGAACTATTTCCCTACACTGTTCTAACAATGGTAGTTGGTCCTCTCCTACTGGAACGAGTTCACCTTTAAAGGCTGTTATATCGGCTGCTTGACTTACTGGATATCCTAAAAATCCATATGTTATGCTTTCTCCTTGTTCACCAAATAGTTCTTTTTTTTGTTTTATTTCGGCCTTTACGGTTGGATTTCTCTCTAGTCTTGATATGGTAACTAGGTTTGAATAAAAGACGGTAAGTTCGGCTATTTCTGGTATTAATGATTGAATAAAGATATTAGCTTTATTTGGATCTATTCCAATCGAAAGTAGGTCTATAGTTAGATCTTTAACACTTTTGATAACTTTATCTGGGTTATCGAAATTATCTGTTAAGGCTTGAACATCGGCTATTTCTATAAATGTTTCATAGTCATTTTGAAGTTTGGCCCAATTACCAACAGCCCCAAAATAGTGTCCTAAATGAAGATGTCCGGTTGGTCTTATTCCAGTTAATATTGTTTTCATATTTTCATTCCTTTCTAATATGTTATTCTAAGTCCTTTTACTGTGTATATATATACGGCAGCTAGAAACTCATCATTAAATAATGGTATAAATTTTATCATTGTTTTATCATTATTCATAATGCATTCATAGAAATATTTAGTTATTGGTCTGGTGTCTATAATACTAGTTATGTTTTTCTCTTTTATTTTTGCTTTAATATTTTCTATATCAATTGCTTCAGTATTTGATAGGGCGTTTAATAAGCCTCTATTGTATGTATGGATGTCATATATGTTAGATTCTTCAAACTTAAATATTTTTCCTGCTTTTTCTAAAATATTATTAAAATTATTATATAGTGTTTTTCTATTTAATATTTCTTTAAATAGTGGCGTTAGAAATATTTTATTTAGTATTTGGTTTCCTTCGGCTTTAAAGATATTATTTAAATTATCTTCAAATATATCACTATATAAATTATAATTTTTTATTAAATTATATTTTTTAAATGTAAATTTATTGCCGTCTAGTTTTCCAAATGTTTTCATAGCGTCATTATATCCAAATCTAATAGCTTCTTTAGCTCTATTTTTATCAAAGATTAAGAACGATCCTATTTTGTTTCTAGGCGCGATATATGTCACTTCAACGCTTTCATCTTGAATTTGTTTTTTTAATCCGACTGCTCTTAAGTCAACAGCAATTATCTTGGTTGCTCCCATTTCAATAGCTAAATTGATAGGAAAATTGTCATAATATCCGCCATCTATATATAAATCATTGTCAATTACATATGGTTTAAAAGCGGGATAGCAAGAAGCTGATGCGATAACATAACTTTTGGTGTTATCTGGTCTCAGATCTTTTTTTAGCTTAATAACTGGTCTTTTTTTAGAAAAGTTGAATGTTACTAATCCGTAATCAATATTTGATTTAAAAAATCTAAATGGTTTGAAGTATTTGTCAAACATCGTTTCCATTTTTGATACGTCCATGCCACCTTCGTTTATAAATGTTTTTATATACTGGGCGTAAACTTTTGATAGTACTGGATCCTCCATTGGTGGAAAGTCTTCTTCTTTGTACATAGTTGAAAAACTAATGTGTTTCCAAAGTTTCAAGGCACCTCTTAAGTCTTTTTGGGCGATTAATATTCCATTAACGGCTCCAATAGATGTGCCAGTTACAATATCTATCTTTATGTGCATTTTTCTTAAAGCTTTATAAACGCCTATTTCGTAGGCTCCTTTTGAACCTCCACCTGAAAGGACTAATCCTAATTTTTCCATGTTATTCCTCCAATAGTATTATACTATTATTTTTATAATTTACAAAGGAAAAGTAGACAGATTGTTTTAAATAAGGTAAAATTATAGTAGGTGAGAGTATGTACGGGATGTTTGATGTCATTTATTCATTTTTTCTGTTTTTTTCTTTATTTTTAATTTATTCTTTTATGGGGTGGCTGATTGAGATATTGGCTGCACTTATAAATAATCATAAGTTTATAAATAGAGGTTTTTTAATTGGTCCTATCATTCCTATTTGGGGCGCTGGGGCGATGATGATTACTTTATTTGTGAGGCCTAGTGATAGTCCATTTAGTTTGATTGTTTCTTCGGCTTTTATCGGTACTTTTTTGGAATATGTAGTTAATTATGCAATGGAAAAGTTATTTAAAGCTAGATGGTGGGATTATTCTAATTTACCTTTTAATATTGAAGGAAGAGTTTGGCTTGGGTCATCTTTATTGTTTGGATTTGGCGGTTTTTTCTTAATTCAATATTTTAATCCTTTTTTTGAAAGCGTTTTACTTTCTGTGAATAAAACTATTTTATGTGTTGTAAGTTTCTGGCTACTTATTTTAATGGTTATTGATGTCTGTGTTTCTGGCAGCATTATTAAAAACCTTAAATTATCAGCTTATTTAATTAGAAAAGATTATACTGAAGAGGTTGCAAAAAAAGTTAAAGCGGCACTTAAGGAAAAATCTTATTCGTTTAGCCGAATTTTAAAAGCGTTTCCTGATGTTAAGTTTTTATTTATGAATAAAAAGTAGAGTTTCTCTACTTTTCTTTATAAACTATATGTTCTAGGTTATTGTTTTTTATTTCATGATTTTTTATTTTAGTTACTAGTGGTTTAGCAATTATATTATAATTCTCTAGTTTTTCTATTTCAATCCATTCGAATTTTCCACTGCCATCTAATGATTTAGTATCTTCTTTTATTTTTTCTTCGTTTAAACTAGATAAATAGTAAAATCCAATTTCATGGTATTTTTTGCCTTTTTGGTTTAAAATCATTTCTAATATATACTTTAAATTTAGCGTTAATTTTATATTTAATTCTTCTTTTATCTCACGAGTAAGCGCTGTCAAGCTGTCTTCATTTATATCTATTCTTCCTCCTGGAAATACGTAGCGCTTGTTTTCTTGATTTTCTAGAAGCACTTTGCTTTTGTCTTCATTAAATATTATTGCACCCGCGCGGCATCCAAAACGGCCATTTTTTTCTATAATTGTTATTGGCACTGTCTTCACCTCCTCAATTTATTTTTCATATACGCCTAATGAAATATCGTCATTAAATTCTAGTTCGGTGTTGGTTAAAATCCTTCGTACGCCATTATTACTGTAGTAGCAAAAGTCATTGTTACTGCGAAAATATATTCTGTCTTTTAAGTAGATGATACTATTTAGGTCATTTGTTTCAAATAAATAGGTTTTTAACTTTTTATTTTGTTTATCAGCTCTATATACTGTGTATTTATTATTTTCTTTTTTATATAGATAGTAATAGTTTCCAAATTTATCAGCTTTATCATACCCTTTTATATTGGTATGATAGTTTTCAAACTTTTTTTCGTTTAGAGCTTCACTCAAGGTTATGGTACTCCATTTGCCATTATAATATTTAATATTATCCTTGTTTCCAACTTCTTCGACGTTTTCATATTTAATGCTTATTTTATATTGTTTATTTGCGTCTTTATCAAATAAATATATTTCATCATTGACAGCACCTTCAATATATGAATCAAATGAAATATCATCATAACTCCGGATATTTGTCTTTTGACCATTTATGATATTTACGACATAGAAGTTTTTAAAGCTGTATTCTGAATTATAGTCGGCAACCACATAGTATTTGTCTGTGAATAAGCTTATAGGCTTTTTATAGACGTCGTTATCAAAAATTTTAACGTTGCTTTCTTTACTATTAAATAATGTTAGTCCTTTATAGGATTCTAAAGCAACATAGTCGTTTTCTGGTAAATTATCTTTATATAATATTTGGGTATTTGATATGGTTACTTCTGAAGCTGTATCTTTATATATATTAGGATTATACCCATATTTTTTAAATGTATTAAAAATATTTGTATCTTTTAAATCGTGGGCATAATAGATGGTATCTTCTTTTAGGCACATAATATCAGTTAATATTTTATTATCCTTAAATATTGGTAAAAAGCATTTATATGAATCTATTTTTTTATAGTATATTTTTTTTATTATTTTTTCTGCTTTATTATAATTTTCATTTATTTGAAAATTTATTTTCAGTTTTTCGCCTTTTATACTAAAGTAATAATTGTTGTCGTCTTTGGTGTTTAAGGTTTCTTTAATGTTGAAATTTCCAATATTATAATTTACTGTATGACCAGTATTAAAGAAGAATATAGCAAAATTTAAAATAATGAATGTTATTACAAATATAAATAAACTTCTCAATAAAAACTTCATAAAGCATCCTCCTATAAAATTTATTATATATAATTAATAAATCTTTTTCAATATTCTAAAACGGAGATTATTGTTCTCCGTTTTTTGATATTTCTATAAGATCTTTTTCCATTTGCTTAACTTTGTTTAAATCTTTTGCATCGCCCATTTCAAGTTCTCTTTTCTTTTGAATCATATATTTTGATAAAACGGTTTCTATTTCTTTAAGAGCTCCTTTAGATAGGTTTGACAAATACACTGTTTCTTTTACCGTGTCTATAATAACTTTTCCCCAAAACAATCCCATTCTTAGGGTTAAATCATTGAACATATCTGGGGTGATACTGTAATAGAAATAGCCTATTATGGCGCGTTTTTGGGCTAAAACTATTCTTTTGTCAGTTAAGACAAATACGAATGTTGAAAATATGTTAAATGCACTTGGGTCTTTTTGGGCTGCAAAAGCATATAAAACTTCTTCGTCGTTGTTTATAAGTTCATTTGCGAGTTTTGAATGAGCTTTTAGCCTCCAAGATATTGTCATAGGATATCTTTTTTTAAAATCTATAACTTTTTCATACACTTTGTTTTTCATGATATCACTCCCTTTATATGTATATATTATTTTTTGGTCATCTTAATTATAACACGTTTATTTCAAATTAAAAATAGTTTGAGTACTAAAAGCAATATTGGTACTTTTAGTATATTATATATTTTTAAAATATTCAATGATTTCAGATAATGAAACTGAATCAACAGAATTATCTTTTGTATTTTCAATTTCGTAGTTGTCTCCGTCAAATTTTTTACCTAGTATTATCATTTTTGGTGTTCCTAACACATAAGTATCGTTAATCCTGTTGCCAATGGTTAGGCCTTCTCTGTCATCAATAATGGCGTTTATATTGTTTTTATTTAAATTTTCATATAATTTTTCTGCTTCTTCTTTATTATCTTCATTATAAATTATTTGGACTTTATAAGGGGCAATGGCATATGGTAGTGAGAACCCTTTTATCTTATTATTATTTTTTATTACATTATTTTCAATTAAACAAGCGATAATTCTACCTAGTCCAATGCCGTAACATCCCATATAATATGGTTTATTTTCACCGTTTTCATCTATATAGTAAAGATTCATGGTTTCAGAGTATTTTGTTCCTAGTTGGAAATTGTTTCCTAATTCAACTGCGCTATATTCCTTTAAAGTACTTAGATCATTTATATTAAGCTGTTTTAAATATTCTTCTTTATTTTCAAAATCTAAGACTTCTTTATTAATACCAAGGTTTTGCGCTTCATCAAATAACACTTTATCTTCACCAAGGTTAGTGGAAGCTTGAAATTCTTCGGCTACGTTACCACCAATTACACCGTTATCGCTGACGGTTGGCATTATTTTTATTCCTAATCTTTTAAAGATGTTTAAATAAGCTTCGTGCATTAAGTCATATGATTTTTTCATGTCTTCTTCGGTCTTATCGAATGAGTAAGCATCCATCATGACGAATGTTCTTGGTCTAAACAAGTATCCTCTTGTTCTTATTTCTTTTCTAAATTTCTCACCTATTTGATAATATGTGGCTGGTAAATTTTTGTATGAAGTTAGTCTATTTGCTCCAAATAAGGTGGCGCATTCTTCAGCTGTTGGGGCAAGACCATACTGTCCTAAATTGTTGTCTAAGGTAAACATGATGTCACCGTCTTTGGTATATGTATCCCATCTATTGGATTGTTCCCAAATCTTTTTAGGTTGTAATTTAGGAAATTCTACTTGAATACATCCCACTTTATCTAACTCTTCAATAATTATATTTTCAACTATTCGTTCTAATTTTGTCCATAGATTACCATAGCCATATATCCCACTTTCAAATTGATAAAGTTCGCCAAGTTTCATTAATATGTCTTGGCCTGAATAATTTTGGTCGACATCGTTTAGGTTAATTTTTTTAATGTTTAGTTTACTTAATCTCATTTTACAACTTCCTTTCACTTATAAAGTAAAAAAAGGATAGCATTAAGGAGTCAATATATGACGGTGCCATCCTTTTATTTTCTTGATTAAGATAACGGTTTTACCCGGAAATGTTTGCATTTCACTCTGAAGGTAGGAATTAAATAGTATCATAACTTGTTCACACTATACCAAGCTCACTTTTATGAGGGACTAAATAATATTTCTTCGTCTTCGCTTTATATGCATATTGTAACATAAATTTTGAGTTTTGAGAATATTTTATTTATATTTTCATTTTATAAGTTAACGCATAATCTGATATGTCTTTAAAATTATCATATGTTTATCTTTTGATTTAGTGAAGATGATTTTTTGTTTTTTTAGTCTTTATTGTTAGTTCTTTATCGGTTCTTGCAAGTTATTGGCATAAGGTTAAAAAGCTAAATGAGTTTTCATTTGTGCGGGTTTCTAAAGTGATTGATTTAATTTTTTTCTAAATTTAGATTAACCACTTATAAACGGAAGTCTTATTACAAACGCTAAAATTAACCCTATCAGTAAACTGGCAATCATGTTCTTTGGTTTTTTATATATAATTATGCATGTTCCAATAAATATAAATAAATCTAAAAAGTTTTTTAAATCAAAGTACCATTTCCCTATACTAAAACAGCTTGAGAACATTACAAACATAATTAAACTTGTTATAATTATAGATGCTTTGCTTTCACTTTTCGAATACCAACATATATATGCAAGTATTGGAGAAATGAGTGTTATTCCATACCAAATCATCATATAATTTTTTGGATTAAATCCGCTAAATAAAATGGTATATAAATGATAGCTAATTGTCATGCCAATAAAGAATAAAAATACATTAATACTAGCTCTCATTGGTGTTTTACTAAATATTGATATAGTAATAGCAATAAATAGCCATATACTGATATCAGAAAAAAAATTACCTAAATCTAACTTTTCAATTATTTTTTGCCACCAAATAGAGCTGTCAATAGATAAATTGTCTAGCCATTTAGAAAATATTCCTAAAATTATTCCAAGAAAAAATATTAATGTTGTATTAACTATTTTGTTTTTGAATTTACCGGCAGCTTTTATATTATTTAATTTTTCTCTCATATTCACCACTTACCTATATCATTATATCATTTTATATTATTGGAGCCAATTATCTTGTATGTTTTTTGTATTTTAATATATGTTTTTATAAGATGTTTTAACATAAAAATGGAAGATTTTTATCTTCCATTGCTTTAAAAATTATTTACTATTGACGAAATCTTTTATGACTTTATCACTGTCACTTGTGGAAAATCTTTTGCCGTCTTTTATTGTTAGATTTGAATTATAATTTCTTAAATCGCTAACGCTACCACTTATTCCAGTACTTCCAGATGTACAAAATGGGATTATTGTTTTTCCGGTAAAATCATATGTATCAAGTAAAGTTAATATTATTTTAGGGTTTGTTCCCCACCAAATTGGATATCCTAGATAAATAGTATCATATTTAGAAATATCAATAGTATTTTCAATTTCTGGTCTCGCTTTAGAATCATTTTGCTCTCTATTTGCTCTGCAATCACTATTATAATTTAGATCTTCACTCTTATATCTTTCTTTTGCAATTATTTCAACAATATCACTATTAGATTCTGTAGCGATTCTTTGTGCTATAGATTTAGTAGTTCCAGTAGCAGAAAAATATAAAACAACTGAATTACTACTTTCCTTAATTTCACTTGATGAAGCACTAGAATTTTTATTGTTTGTATTTTCTGCTTTATTACCACATCCAGTTATTATAAATAATGTTAATAAAACTAATACACTTAAAAATATCTTCTTTTTCATGTTGCATCTATATAATCCATGATTTATAGTCTTCTTCTGATTCGTTTCCAGTAAATCTTTTACCACTAATAAAATTTAAATTAGGGAAATTATTTTGTAGACTTTTATATGTAGAATCAATTGATGATGAACCACTTGTTACAAATACATATAAATCTTTATCATTCATATTATTCTCTTCTAAGAATTTGTCTATAATTGTTGGCTCTTTATACCACCAGATTGGAAATGCCAAAATGACTTTATTATAATCATCTAAATTTGATACTTTATTTATTATTTCAGGTTTTATGTTTTCATTCATTTCAATTGATGTTCTACTTTGTTTATTTGTCCAATCTAAATCTTCATCTGTATATTTTTCTTTTGGGACAATTTCAAACAAATCACCATTTATTGCAGTTGCAACCTTTTCTGCAACTTTTTTCGTAGTACCACTCGCTGAAAAATAACTAACTAATATTTTACTCATTATATTCCTCCTAATCATCGTTAACTATTATAACATAATAATTCAAATTAATGATTGCAATGTTATTAAAAAGGGACTAATTTCTCAATTTCCAATATCTTAATATCCTGATCATTTATATTTTAACTTTTTTGTTAATATATAAAGAATAGGTTAAGCACATAGCCATTAAGATAATAGTGCTAATTATACTACTTTCACCTGCACTAAAAATACTTAATGAATTAAATACTGCATGAAAAATAATGCATGGAATTAGTGACTTGCTTTTATAAAAAACCGTTACTAGCATATAACCAATTGCAATCGCATAACATACTTGTAATAATGTTGGAAGTAAAGCAGCACCATTTAATAAGTTAACAATATGCCCGATTCCAAATGTGATTGAACTGACTATGATAGCAAATTTAATGTTATCTTTTTCCATCATTTTAAATAAAAATCCTCTTAAGATAATTTCTTCCAAGAATCCAACATTCAACATCGTTATTATATGAAATATAAT
>CAMOSR010000029.1 GCA_946625165.1 uncultured Bacillota bacterium | reverse complement strand
GTGGCAAATATAAAAGATTAAGATATAAAAATATTATATGTGATAGATGTGGTGTAGAAGTAACTAAGGCCAAAGTACGTCGTGAACGTATGGGGCATATAGAACTAGCGACACCAGTCTCTCACATCTGGTTCTTTAAAGGTGTACCATCAAGAATGGGCTTAGTTCTTGATATGTCACCAAGAGAATTAGAAGAAGTATTATACTTTGTTTCTTATGTTGTTTTAGACCCCGGAGATACTCCACTTGAAAAGAAACAAACAATAAGCGACAAAGATTACCGTACCTATTATGAAAAATATGGAAATACTTTCAGAGTAGGCATGGGAGCTGAAGCTATTGAAGAATTACTAAAAGAAGTCGATTTAGAAAAAGAAGTAAGTGAAATCAAGAAAGAAATAGATGAAATCAAAGATACAACAAGTCAAAAACGAGTACGTTTAATTAAAAGACTAGATGTCTTAGATGCTTTCTTAGAATCTGGTAATCGTCCAGAATGGATGATTTTAAACGCCCTACCAGTAATTCCACCAGAGCTTAGACCAATGATACAACTAGACGGTGGAAGATTTGCTACATCAGATTTAAATGACTTATATAGAAGAGTTATTAATAGAAATAATAGACTTAAAAAATTAATCGAACTTCAAGCACCTTCAATTATCATTCAAAACGAAAAAAGAATGTTACAAGAAGCTGTAGACGCCTTATTTGACAACGGTCGTCGTGGTAAAAATATCACTGGACCAGGAAACAGACCATTAAAATCACTATCAAGCATGCTAAAGGGTAAACAAGGCCGTTTCCGTCAAAATTTACTAGGTAAACGTGTTGACTATTCAGCCCGTTCAGTTATCGTTGTTGGACCATCTCTTAAGATGTACGAATGTGGTATTCCAAAAGAAATGGCCTTAGAATTATTTAAACCACATGTCATCAATGGATTAGTAAGTAAAGAAATTGCCAGCAACATTAAAGCTGCTAAAAGAATGATAGAAAACCAGGATGAAAGAGTTTGGGACATTGTCGAAGAGAAAATCAAAGAACACCCAGTTCTACTTAACCGTGCTCCAACGTTACATAGACTTTCAATTCAAGCATTTGAGCCTAAACTAATTGATGGCAAAGCAATTAGACTTCACCCTCTAGTATGTGCCGGATTCAATGCTGACTTCGATGGTGACCAAATGGCTGTTCATGTACCAATTAGTGACGCCGCTCAAGCTGAAGCAAGATTACTTATGCTTTCAGCCAACAACATTCTATCACCAAAAGACGGATCACCAATCGCCACACCAGGGCAAGACATGGTATTAGGTAATTACTACCTAACTATGGAAAAAGAAGGCGAAGAAGGTGAGGGAAGAGTATTTAGAAATAGTAATGACGCTAAAATGGCATATGAAAGAAGAGAGATAACCCTTCATACCCGTATTGCCTTACCAGTAAAATCATTCAGACACAAAATATTCCCAGATAAATACATGGACAAATATTTAGTGACTACTCCTGGTAAAATAATATTCAACGAAATATTCCCAGATACCTTCCAATATATAAACGATGGAAGCGAAGAAAACGCTACTAAAATTACCCCATCAAAATACTTCATTGACAAAGGTAAAAACATTCCAGAAGAAATTAAAAACATGCCGTTAGTAAAAGCCCTAAATAAAGGCGCAATCGTCAGACTAATCGCCCAAATATATAAAAGATATCAAACAACTGAAACATCAATTATGCTAGATGCGATTAAAGACCTAGGATTTAAATATTCTACTTTGTCAGGTATCAGTATTTCAATAGATGACGTTAAAGAAAGTGAAGTCAAAAAAGAAATCATTAACGAAGCTAGAGAAAAAATCGAAAAAATCACTAAACAATTTAAACGTGGTTTAATTACAGATAGAGAAAGATACGAAAACGTAATACAAACATGGTTTGAAGCTAAGGATAAAATATATGATGATCTAGATAAGAATCTAAAAGCCAATCCTTACTCATCAATTACTATGATGATTGATTCAAAAGCCCGTGGCTCAATTGATCAATATGGACAAATGGCTGGTATGCGTGGTATCATGGCAAAACCAAACGGCGATTATGTCGAAATTCCAATTTTATCATCACTTTCTGAAGGCGTTACCGTATCAGAATTCTTCACATCTACTCATGGTACACGTAAAGGTGCGGTTGATACAGCATTAAAAACAGCCGATGCCGGATACTTAACAAGAAGACTTGTTGATGTTGTCCAAGACGTAATTGTTAAAGAAGATGATTGTGGTACTGACCAAGGAATTATTGTAGAAGCCTTCTACAATACTGATGGAACACTAATTGAACAATTAGAAGAAAGAATAGTTGGAAGATACACAAGCAAAAAAATATTAAACCCAGAAACAAAAGAAGTTGTAGTGGATAAAGATACATATATTACTGAAAAAATAGCTGAAAAAATCATTAAAGCTAAAATTACAAAAGTTCCAATTAGAAGTGTACTTACATGTAAAACAGACCACGGTGTTTGCCGTAAATGTTATGGTCGAAACTTAGCTACCGGAGGCGAAGTTGAAATAGGAGAAGCTGTAGGTATTATGGCTGCTCAATCAATCGGAGAACCTGGTACACAACTTACCATGCGTAACTTCAACACAGGTGGAGTTGCTGGTGGAGACGACATCACTCAAGGTCTACCACGTGTTACTGAAATATTCGAAGCTCGTAACCCTAAAGGTAAAGCAACAATTTCAGAAATTAACGGTGTTGTAAGTAAAATTGAAGAAGATAATGGAACATACAAAATATATGTTAAAAATGATGCCGAGACTAAAGAACACATCTCTAATTACGGCGCAAAACTTGCTGTCGAAAAAGGTGAAGAAGTTAAAGCCGGAGCCCGACTTACTCATGGCGCAATTAACCCTAAAGAATTATTAGTTGTAACAGATCCTATCACAGTACAACAATATATCTTATTTGAAATTCAAAAAGTTTATCGTTCACAAGGTGTTGATATTGCCGATAAACACGTTGAAATTATGGCAAGAAGAATGATTTCTAAAATCAAAATTATTGATTCAGGAGACACTTTATTCTTACCAGGAACAATGGTTAATATAAACAAATTCACTGAAGAAAACAAAAAATTATTACTAGAGGGCAAAAAACCAGCAACTGGTAAACCAGTATTATTAGGTATTACCAAAGCATCTTTGGAAACAGATTCATTCTTATCAGCTGCCTCTTTCCAAGAAACAACAAGAATCTTAACTGATGCTGCTGTTCACGGAAGAGTAGACCACTTAAACGGACTAAAAGAAAACGTTATCATTGGTAAATTAATACCAGCTGGTACTGGAGCTAAAAAATATCGTGATGTTGAATATAGTTTAGAAAACGAACTATTAAAAGAAGAACCTCTAGAAGCTTTAGAACAAGAACTAATGGACTAATCCATTAGTTCTTTTATATATTTATAATTAAAAATAAATATGTTAAAATAAATATGTGATATATATGAAAAAAACAGTAAAAATTATAATTTTATTAATACTTATAAGTCTCTTAATCGCACTTGGTATATATTTATATAACGATTACCGAATTAAACACGCTAAAATAAAAGTAGAAACAGTAGATAATCTAGATATTGAAGTATATAGTGATGTTAAACTAAAAAGTTTAATAAAAAACATTAATGGAAAGCTAATTAAAAACAAAAAAATAAATACTACAAAACTAGGCAAACAAGAAATTACATTTAAGTATATAAATGAAGAAAATTTAAAAGTAGCATATAGCTTCAATATAAATATAGTAGATATAACGCCTCCCATGATAAACTATACTAAAAACCTTACACTTTATAAAGGAGCAAATACTGATATAAAAAACAAATTTTTTTGCGGAGATAATTACGATGATAAACCTACATGTGAAATAATAGGCGATTATGATTTAAATGAAATAGGCGATTATAATCTAACATTTAAAGCTAGCGATAAGTCAGGAAATGAAGCCAAAAACAACTTTACACTACATATAATAGAAAGAAAAGAAAAAAATGAAAACACTAGCGCATCTACAAACCCCCAAATAACACAGTTTTCAGTAGTAAAAGAAAAATATAAAAACAAAGATACAAAAATAGGAATAGATGTATCTCATCATCAAGGTATAATTGACTATGAAAAAGTAAAAGAAGCTGGAGTAGAATTTGTATTTATTAAAGTAGGAAGTCAAAAAGGCAAAAATGGTGACTATTATTTAGATAATAAATTCAAAGAAAATATCGAAGGCTTTAATAAAGTAGGAATTCCCATAGGCATATATTTCTTTTCATATGCTGACAGTAATAAAGAAGCCCAAAGACAAGCAACTTGGGTATTAAAACAAATAAAAAATTATAAAATAGATCTTCCCATAGTATTTGACTGGGAAAACTGGTCTAACTACCGTGAGTATAATCTAAGCTTTTACCATTTAACTAAAATGGCAAATACTTTCATAAATAAAGTAGAAGATAAAGGTTATTATGGAATGATTTACAGTAGTAAAAACTATTTAGAAAAAGTCTGGTTTAAATCAAACACAAATATATGGCTTGCCCACTATACAAGCCAAACAAATTATGAAGGGGAATATAAAGTTTGGCAAATATGTGATAACGGAAAAATAGATGGAATAAATGATAACTATGTTGATATAGACATAATGTATAAATAAGAGAGTAAATGCTCTCTTTTATTGTGTTTACTTAAAAAATACGGTATAATTTATATAGTATGGTGATGATATATGTATTTAAAAGAACTTAAAGCACAAGGTTTTAAATCTTTTGCTGACAAAACTAATTTAGAATTTACAAAAGGGATTAACGGCGTTGTCGGACCAAACGGTTCTGGCAAAAGCAACGTAGTAGATGCTATTCGTTGGGTTTTAGGTGAGCAATCAGTCAAATCTCTAAGAGGAGACGGGGCCATGACAGATGTCATTTTTTCAGGTAGTAAATCACGCAGTCCAATGAACGTAGCTTCTGTAACAATAGTCTTTAGTAACGAAGATAAATATCTCCCTCTCGCATACGATGAAGTAGAAATAAAAAGAAGAGTATATAAAGATGGAACCAATGAATACTTTCTAAATGGTGAAAGAGTAAGACTAAAAGACATTACTAATTTACTTTTAGATAGCGGAATCGCTAAAGAAAGTTTTAATATAATATCACAAGGTCAAATAGAAGCCATAATAAGTAGTAAACCAGAAAATAGAAGGGTGATATTCGAAGAGGCTTCAGGCGTCTTAAAATATAAAAGAAGAAAAGAAGAAGCCATTAGAAAATTAGAAAAAACTCACGACAACAAAAGCCGGATAAATGACATCATAAGAGAACTTGAAGAAAGACTAGAACCGCTAAAAAAAGAAAGAGAAAAAGCACTAGAATATACCGACGTAAAGAGTAAATTAGAAAACTTAGATATTGCGCTAATTACTGAAGATATAACAAATCTAAACTTTGAATATAAAGAAAACAAAGAAAAATTAGAAAATTTAAATAAAGAAGTATTAAAAATGATAACATCTTCTTCATCAAATGAAGCCGAAATAGAAAAGTATAAAGTAAAAATTGCTAAAAAAGATGAAGAAATTAGAATTATGCAAGCCAAAGTAATTGAACTTACTGAAATTTCCGAAAGCCTAAATAGTAGACGGATGATTTTAACTGAAAGGAAAAAATACGAAGTTGATGATGCCAAACTTCATGACAATATCATTACCTTAAAAGAAAAAGAATTAGCGCTTTCAAACGAAATCAACAATTTAACAAATGAAATTTCATATTCAAAAAGCGATATAGAACAAATAGATAATAAATCATCCGAAGAAAATAAAAAACTAGAAACCTTAAAAAAAGAAAAAACAGCCATTCAAAACCGATTAACTGAACTAATAAGGCAAGTCAATAATTTAGACATAAAAATAGATTCATTAAAAGAAAATATCGAAAATGGCGGACCGCTACCACTCCCTGTAAAAAGCGTTTTAAGTAATCCAAAACTAATTGGAATCCATAATGCCTTAGGTAGTTTAATTGAAACTGATGAAAACTACTCATTAGCCATAACCACCACTCTAGGTTATATGGTAAATAACATTATCGTTGATAACGAAAAATCAGCCAAAGAAGCTATTAATTATTTAAAAAATATTGGAAGAGCAACCTTCTTCCCACTAAACGTTATTAAACCAAAATACATCGATAATGATACATTAAGTATCGCAAAATCATCAACCGGTTTTGTGAATATTGCTAGTAATCTAGTTAAATATGAAGACATATACAAAAATATAATATTAAATCAGTTAGGTAATGTCATTGTAGCTGATAACTTAGATAATGCCACTAACATAAGTAGAAAAATAAATAATAGATATAGAGTCGTAACTATAGATGGTGAAATTATCCATGTTGGTGGTTCCATGACTGGAGGTAAACAAGCCAAACAGAGAAACATTATATCTGATAAATATGACTTAGAAAACAATTTAAAATTAAAAGAAAAAGTATTAAAAGAAACAGCTGAATGTGAAAACCAAATAAACGATATAGATTATAACCTTAAAACCATAGAAGATAGAATATATTTATTAGATAAAGAAAAACTCCTTAAAAATGATGAAATTCAAAACAAATATAGACAAATAAACGATAAAACAAAAGAAAAAGAAAAAATATTGCTTGATATTAAAGGAACAGAAAATTTATTAAGTGGTACTATATCAAAAGAAGAAGAAGAAATATTAGAAAAATACTACGCTTCCATAAAAACTAAAGATACAGCTTCAAAAGAACTAGAAAATCTCACTAAAGAAAAAGAAAATTTAAATGAATCACTAGAAGAATATGAACTATCATTAAAAAAAGAAAACAATCTATATAATTCAAAAACAAACGAATTAAAAGACTTAGAAATTTTAGTAAACAGATTAGACGTTAAATTAGATAATCTTCTTAATAGTCTAACTGAAAATTATTCAATGACATATGACAAGGCTAAAGAAAATTACAAACTAGACATTGACTACGATAAAGCCAAAACAGAAGTAAACAAATTAAAGAAAAAATTAAAAGAACTAGGTATTGTCAATTTAGCCGCACCAGATGAATATGATAGCGTAAACACCAGATATGAATTTTTAACCGGGCAAATAAACGATTTAAATAATGCAGAAAACACTTTACTTGAAATAATAAATGAAATGGATAAAGTAATGATTAAAGAATTTTCTGAAAGCTTTAACACAATTAATGAACACTTTAAAGAAACATTTAAAGAACTATTTAAAGGCGGAAAGGCCGAATTAAAACTAACAGAACCAAATAACATATTAGAAACTGGAATTGAAATTATCGCCAGTCCCCCAGGTAAAAAACTAACTAGCATAAGCTTACTTTCAGGCGGTGAAAAAACACTAACAGCTATAAGCTTATTATTTGCAATCATTAAATCTAAACCATCACCATTTTGTGTATTAGATGAAGTTGAAGCCGCTTTAGATGAAGCTAACGTCAATACTTTCGGTGAATACCTACAAAAGCTAAAAAACAAATCCCAGTTTATAATTATAACTCACAAAAAGAAAACTATGGAATATGCCGATATATTATATGGTATTACCATGCAAGAATCCGGAGTTAGTAAATTAGTTTCAGTAAAATTAGAGGATATAAAATAATGCCCAATAAACAAAAAAACAATAAATAGTGATCTAATATGCATGAAATATGGCAATATAACATCAATGCAAAGAAAACCAAACCAACTAAGAAAAATATCACACATTAAAGATTTATGGTGCTATAGCTGTAAAGAAATAACCAAGCATTACGAAGCACAAGATATAGAAATATTCACGGAAAATGACGCACTAACAAATGAGGCTCAGAAAGTAAAAAATTAATTAAAAGAAAAGGCACTACATAAAATAGTGCTTTTATTTTACTTTAAATACATATTTTGTTATAATTACCTAGGTGATTAATATGTTACAAGTAAAAAACCTAAGCTTGAGATTTGGCAAAAGAGTTCTATTTGAAGACGTAAATCTTGAATTTAAAGAAAATAACTGCTATGGAGTTATTGGTGCAAATGGCGCTGGCAAATCTACATTTTTAAAAATACTAACTGGTGAAATAGAATCTTCTACCGGTGAAGTCATCAAAGATAAAAGTGAAAGACTTTCATATTTAAAGCAAAACCATAATATATATGACGAATACTCAGTAATAAATACCGTTATAATGGGTAATGACAGATTATATAAAGTAACGAAAGAAAAAGAAAAATTATATATGAAAGAAAATTTTACAAACGAAGACGGCATAAAAGTAGCCAAACTAGAAGATGAATTCGCCGCTCTAAACGGCTGGGAAGCAGAAAGTGAAGCCGCAATACTTCTTTCAGGACTAGGCATTGACAATAGCCTTCATTATTGCTTAATGAGTGAATTAAAAGATAAAGATAAAGTGAAAGTTTTACTTGCTCAAGCCTTATTTGGAAGCCCAGATATTTTACTCCTAGACGAACCCACAAACGGACTAGACATTAAAAGTAAAATTTGGCTCGAAGACTTTTTAATAGACTTTAAAGGAACAATTATTTTAGTTTCTCACGATAGACACTTTTTAAATAAAGTATGCACATATATGGTTGACATTGATAGAGAAAGAATAAAACTATGTATAGGAAACTATGACTTTTGGTATCAGTCAAACGAACTCATGTTAAAACAACTAAAAAATACCAATAAAAAGAAAGAAGAAAAAATAAAAGAACTAGAAACCTTTATCGCTAGATTTTCAGCAAACGCTTCTAAATCTAAACAAGCAACATCTAGAAAAAAGCTCCTAGAAAAAATAACAATTGACCAGTTAAAACCTTCATCTAGAAAATATCCTTATATCAATTTTGAAACAGACACAAGACTAGGCAAACAAGTCATTTCCCTAAGCAAGATAAATGTCACTATTAATGGGAAAAACATTCTAAAAAATTTTACATTAAATATAAATAGTGATGACAAAATAGCTTTAATTGGAGAAAACGAACTTGCTAAAACAACACTCCTTAGAACCATAATAGGAGAAATAACACCAAATAGCGGTGAAATAAAAATAGGAACAACAGTAAAAATGTCATACTTTCCAAAAAATCATGATAAATATTTTGAAAGTGACGATAACCTTATTGACTGGCTTCGAAAATACTCCGAAGATCAAGATGATGCCTTTATAAGAGGATTTTTAGGAAGAATGCTATTTTCCGGAGATGAAACGCTAAAAAAAGTAAACGTGTTATCCGGCGGAGAAAAAGTAAGATGTATGTTTTCAAAAATGATGTTAAACAAAGGAAACGTCTTGCTTTTAGACGAGCCTACAAATCATTTAGATATTGAATCAATAACCGCTTTAAATAATGGACTAAACAAATTTAACGGTCCAATCATATTTTCAAGCTTTGATACCGAACTCATAAATACCCTTGCAAACAGAATCATATACATAAAAGAAGACGGAACATACATTGATAAACAAATGACGTATGAAGAATATCTAGAAAAATATCAAAATTAAAACGCTATATAAAATAGCGTTTTTTAAGATAAAACTAATTATTATATTAACCTTATTTCATTTTCACTAAAGAATGGTTTTTTCTTATCAATGCGATCATAAAACAAAATACCATCTAAATGATCTACCTCATGCTGAAAAGCGACAGATAAGTCCTCACGAGCTCTTATAGAGACCTTATTACCATCTGGGTCATAGCCAGTAATCGTAATTCTAGCATACCTTGGGACATGGCCTTCAACCTCACGGTTAACACTTAGACATCCTTCTCCAGTTTCTAAAGCCACCATCTCCTCAGAGTGACTAATTATTTTAGGATTAACAATCACATAATTTTTAAACTTTCCTTCTTCATACTCATGAACAATTATTATAATTCTCTTAAGCATTCCAAGTTGTGGAAAAGCAAGCCCCATACCAGGCCTTAAATTATATTTCTCAGCCATATTTTCAATTTGACTATACTTTAAATGTTTAATAACTCGGTCAATCGTCGTTCTATCTTCTTTAGACAAAGGAAGAGAAACCTCCTTACTAATTTGCCTCAAAACTTTATGCGTATCATCTAAAATATCTAAAGGTTTAAACATATTCTGCCTCCTTTCACATTTTATCACAATTAATAATTAAAAAGTTATTTAAAAATATAAATTAAATTTTATTTACATACCTAAACACTGTGTATTATATACTTAAGTTAAAACAATGTCAAATAAGCAAAAGCACATTATATCTCAATATAAAATAGGAATGTTCTTAAAAACAAGAATCGAAAAAACTAAGATTTTTAATAAAATTATGATTATTAAGCAAGTTTTTACATAGCCGCCCAATTATTTAAGGTAGCATTTTTATGTTAGAAAGAAGGTAAAAAAGATGGTTGATTGTAAAAATAAAGATCTAAAACTATTTTTTTAGTGCTTATATAATGTAAAGGCTTGTTGAATTAGTATATAATTTATACTATAATTATATTGTAGAAATATCATAGTCTAGTAAAGAAACAAAAAGTTTAAATTTTTTAAAACCTAAATTATATATACATATAACATATAAGTAATAATATAAAGGAGAAAAATAAATATGAAAAAAATTGGAAGAGTAGTTGAAGTGTTTATTCCAACTGAATATGAAAATGATATTATGAATTCTAAAAGAATAGGATTCAAAGTTAAACTAGATAATGAAATCATTGAAATAATTCAAGAACAAAACAAAGATAATTGTCAAATAATGAAAAATGATTTGGTATTAATTACCGAACAAAAAATAAAAGGTGAAAACTATATTGATATTTATTTAATTGACGGTGATGATTATGAGTAACGAATTTGAAGTATTAGGATTGTATGATCACAATGCAAGAGCATATAAAAAAGTTAAGGAAGCATTTGATAATGGCGAAGATGTTGTTGGCATTATTCATGCAACGGGAACAGGTAAATCATACATAGCTTTGCAACTTGCATACGATAACAAAGATAAAAAAATACTTTATGTAGTCCCATCAAATAGTATTATTGAGCATTTAAAAGGTATTATTGAAGCAATTCCTAATTTAAGTTTAGAAAGAGACTTCCCAAATTTAGAATTTGTAACTTATCAAAGTTTTGTTAATATGAGTAGAGAAGAAATCGAAGAACTTAATTTTGAAATGATGGTGTTAGATGAATTTCATCATATTGGAGCTCCAATTTGGGGACAAAGAATTGATTTGTTAAGAAAAAAACACCCAACTGCCAAAGTGTTTGGAATGACAGCCTACACTGTAAGAGATAGAGGAACGGCTTATGAAAGAGACATGGCTAATCCAGATGGAAATGAATTGTTTTCAAATAAAATCGTCAGCACTTATGATTTATGTGATGCTATGCTTGAAGGAGTATTACCAAAACCTATTTACAAAAGTGCCTATATTAGATTAATGGATATGGCTGAAGAGTTAGAAAAAAAGGTTAACCAGCTAGATGCTACAAGTGAAGAATATAGACAATATATAAGTATAATAGAAGATGCAAAAAGGCGAATACATCAAGCACTAAACATGGACGATGTAGTGAAAAAGAATGTAAGACCAAATGGTAAATATATTTATTTTTGTCCACCTGGATCTGTAAAAGGAATCAATGATATTGAAACCATAAAAAAAGAAGCACTAAAATGGTTTAAAGAATATGTGCCAGAAGAAGATATTGTTTTTTATACATCAACAAGTGAAATGAGATTAGATGGTGAAAAAAACAGAGATGCTTTCTACAATGATACAACATTAGATGGGCAAAGCGCTAATGGAAAATTACGCATAATGTTTGCCATAAATCAATTTAATGAAGGCGTTCATGCACCAGGTATTGATGGTGTAATAATGGGGCGAGCTACTGAGTCTGATATAGTATATTTTGAACAGCTTGGAAGAGCTTTGTCTGTAAGAGGAGATACAAAAACAAAAATAGAACAATATATGAAATATTCAGAAGAAGAATTGATAAAAATTTGTAACAGATATGAAATACCAATTTCAGATGATTTAAGTAAAGAAGAAATAATTCAAAGATTAATTGCTCCAACAGTAATAGACTTAACTAATAATCTTGAATTTATCAGACAATTAGAAAATGATTTGAAAGATAGATTAAAGCAAGCAAAAAAAACTAATAGAGAGGAAAAAGAAGAGGGTAAAAAAATTGTACTGGATGATGCATCATTTTATTTAGAAATAGAAAATATAGATATATATGAAGAACTAAGGTATGTATTAGATAGATTAACTATGACTTGGGATGATAAATATGAATTGGCCAAAAAATACTACGAATCACACGGAGATTTATTAATACCTTATGATTTTAAAACAATAAAC
>CAMOSR010000028.1 GCA_946625165.1 uncultured Bacillota bacterium | reverse complement strand
GGCCCCATATCTTGATATCTAAAATCCCTATCATTTTGCCATAGGCAAAATGTAAATGGTGCCGAACGATAGTGTTTTAATGTGTTAACTTATTTATTCTTGTAAACTAAAGGTACACTATGTACCTTTTTTCATATATTTTAAATATTTATGATATAATTAATTATAGGTGATAAAATGCGAGTTGTTATTAGTGCTGGAGGAACTGGAGGACATATTTATCCAGCTTTAGCTATTATAAATAAAATTAAAGAAATGGAACCCGATTCAGAGTTTTTATATATCGGAACTCATAATAGGATGGAGAAGGATATTATTCCAGAAAAAGGAATACCTTTTAAGTCTATTGAAATATATGGTTTTAATAAGAAAAATCTTTTAAAAAATTTTAAAACAATTAAATGTTTGTTTAAAGCTTTTAGCGATACTAAAAAAATGATAAAAGAGTTTAATCCTGATGTTGTTATTGGGGTTGGTGGATATGTAACTGTTCCAGTAATAGTTAGTGCGAAAAAGCTTGGCTATAAAACTTTTTTACATGAGCAGAATAGTCTTCCTGGAAAGAGCAATAAATTTTTAATTAAGTACTGTGATTTAATTGGGGCGTCTTTCCCTTCTTCATTAAAGCTTCTTCCTAAAGAAAAGACAATTTTGACAGGAAATCCTTGCAGTGAAGATGCTTTGAAAAAAGAGCCTATTAATAAAAGTGATTTAGGGTTATCTATTACTAAGAAGCTTGTTTTAATTGTTATGGGTTCACTTGGGGCTGGAAGAGTAAGTGAATATATGAAAAAAGAGCTTAATGGTTTTGAAAGCAAGGATTATGAAGTTTTATTTATAACAGGAAAAGGTTCTTATAATAAGGTAATGGAAGGTAAGTATCCAAGCAATGTTAAAATATTACCATTTTATGAGGGACTACCTAGTATAATGAAAAAAACTGATTTAATGGTGACTAGAGCGGGAGCTTCTACATTATCAGAGGTTATTGCTTTAGGCGTTCCTTCTATAATAATTCCTTCACCATTTGTGGCCAATAATCATCAATATATAAATGCACTAGATTTAGTAAGTAAAGATGCGGCTTTAATGATTGAAGAGAAAAATTTAAAAGAAGGGGCTTTAGTAGAGGCTATTGATAATGTAATTTTCGATGATAAGAAATTAAATAAAATGAAAAATAATTTAGCTAGTTTAAAAGTAGATGGTAGTGCGGATATTATATATAAAGGTTTGAAAGGTTTAGTAGATGGAAAAAGTAAATAATGCGTTAATAAAAGACTATACAACTTATAGGTTAGATGGAAAGATAAGAGAAATTTTATTTCCTTTTAATGAAATAGAGCTTAAAGAGATATTGGAAGATTTAGATGGTCAAAAATATAAAGTGATTGGAAATGGATCTAATTTAATATTAAGTGAAAGTTATGATGGGGTTTTGATAAATCTTAAGTATTTTGATAGGCTTGAATTTAATGATAATATAGTTAAAGTTGGAGCCGGATATAGTTTACCTAAATTCGCTTTAGAGTGTGCAAATAGGGGGCTATCTGGTTTAGAATTTGCTTCTGGCATTCCAGGAACTATAGGTGGGGCTATTTATATGAATGCTGGAGCTTATGGAAAAGAAATTAGTGATATTTTAAAAAGTGTTACAATACTTGATGATGAATTTAATATAAGAGTTTTGAGCAAAGAAGATTTAAGTGCTAGTTACCGTGATTCTATTTTTAAACATAAAAAATATGTTTGTCTAGAAGGCGAATTTCAACTTGAATATGGCGATAAAGATAAGATTTTGGAAGAGATTAAAAGTATAATTGAAACAAGAAAATCTAAACAGCCTTTAGAATATCCTTCAGCTGGCTCAGTATTTAAAAATGGTGATGGTTATTCAGCTGGAAGAGTTATTGAAAAAGCGGGCCTTAAGGGAACTAAAGTAGGGGATGCAGAGGTATCTTTAAAACATGCTAATTTTATTGTTAATAAAGGCAATGCAAGTGCTTCTGACATTATAAAACTAATAGATATTATTAAGAAAAAAATAAAAGATGAATATGATATTGATTTAATACTTGAACAAGAAATCGTAAAATAAAAAGGTGAAAATTATGGCAAAAAAGAAAAAAAAATTAAAAACAAAAAAACTTTTAGGTTTTGTTTTAGTAATAATTTTAATACTACTTGCTTTGTCTTTTTTTACTGATGTAAAAATAAATAATGTAGTTGTTAAAGGGAATGTTCTTTATAGTGATTATGAGATTATTGAGAAAGCTCATCTTCAAAATTATCCAAGCAGTTTAAAGAATTTGTCTTTTAATATAGAAAAGAAGCTTGAAAAAAATATTTATATTAAGAAGGCTAAAGTATATAAAAAAGGACTTACAAGAGTTGTTATTGAAGTAGAAGAAAACTTGCCATTGTTCTATTATTTGCCGACAAAAAAAACGATACTTATGGATAATCGTGAAACGGAGGAGAATTTCCCGGTTCCAACGGTTATAAATTATGTTCCTGATAAAATATATACTTTACTTTTAAAAAAAATATCCCTTATTAATTATGACATTGTTAAAAGAATATCCGAGATAAAATATGATCCTAATGAGGTTGATGATGAAAGGTTTTTCTTAACGATGAATGATGGTAATTATGTTTATTTGACATTGGAAAGATTTGATAAAATTGACAAGTATTTAGAAATAATTAAGTCGTTTGATAATAAAAAGGGAATTCTTTATTTGGATTCTGGAGAGTATTTTGAAGTGAAAGGTTAAAAGTTTATGAATTATTCATAGGCTTTTTTGATAAAAAAAAATTAATTTCCTTTACATTTCCTTTTCATTTTAGTAAAATTATAGTATAATTAATGATAGACCGTAGGAGGTGACTTTATGGAGCATGTATATGCGAGTATTGATATCGGAAGTGATTCCGTTAAAGTGGTTGTTTGTGAACTTTATAGAAATCACTTAAATTTACTTGCTGCAACGAGTGTTCCTTCTAAGGGGATTAAAAAGGGTTTAATTGTAGAACCAGAACTTGCTAAAGAAAGCATTATTAAGGCTTTAAAAGAGGCTGAGGCGATGCTTGGCGTTAGAATTAAAAAGGTTATTGCAACTGTGCCTAGTCATTTTTCAGATTATAGAATTATTAAAGGCGAATGTAATGTTGCTTCAGATTTAATAACTGGAAATGATATGGTAAATTCTTATAAAGATGGTATAAAAAAAGAGCTTTCACCAACTGAGGAATTTGTAACGGTTGTACCTATTGATTTTAAGATTAATGGTAAAACAATAATTAAGGATCCAAAAAATTTCCCTGGTCAAACATTAATGGGAAGAGCTATGATGGTAACTACACCTAAAAAAAATGTTTATTCGGTTGCTAGTATAATAGAAAATATAGGTGTGGAACTTGTTGATATTTCAGTAGGAAGTATAGGAGACATCAACTGTTTTAGAAATAAAGAAACAGACGATAGTATTAGTGCTATTATAAATATTGGTGGAGATATGACAACTATATCTTTATACAATAAAGGCATTCCTGTTAGTACAAAAATTATTGGCTCTGGTGGTAAAGATATTGATAAAGATATATCATATATGTATAGAATTAGTATAGAAGACGCTAGGAAAATAAAAGAGGATTTTGCTTTAGCTCATAAAAGAAATGCTAGTAAGAGCGAATTTTATGAGGTTAATGATATTGAAGGTAAAAAGATAAAAATAAGTCAGTCTCAAGCATCAGAAATAGTTATGTCTAGGATAAAGGAAATATTAAATACTGCAAAAACTGAACTTGGGGACTTAACAAATAAGCAAATTCAGTATATAATAGTAACTGGTGGAATAAGTAATATGCTAGATTTTGAGTACTGCTTAAGCGATGTAATGGCGCAGGCTACTAAGGGTAATGTAAAATTAGTTGGCCTTAGAAATAATAAATATAGTACAGCTATAGGTAATATTATTTATTTCTTAAATACATTAAAATTAAAAGGAATGGATTATTCGATGCTTAGTGAAGATGACATGGAAAAACTTTCTTCACCAAATAAATCAGTTAATAATGAGGAAACAGTTTTAGGGAAGGTATTTAGTTACTTTTTCGGTGAATAGGAGGAAATTTAAATGATGGGATTAGAAATGGATCAACTTGCAAAAATAAAAGTAATAGGAGTAGGTGGCGGTGGCTGTAACGCTGTAAATAGAATGACGGAATCAGTAGAAGGAGTAGAATTTATTGTGGCTAATACTGATTCACAGGTACTTAATAATTCTTTGGCTGAGAAAAAGATTCAAATTGGTGAAGAACTTACACATGGTCTAGGTGCAGGGGCTAATCCACAAATTGGTAAAGAGGCAGCTTTGGAATCTAAAGCTCAACTCGAAGAGGCTTTAAAGGGCGCAGATATGGTATTCATTACTTGTGGAATGGGTGGTGGAACTGGTACTGGAGCTGCTCCAGTAATAGCTGATATTGCCCAACAAGCTGGTGCTTTGACAATTGGTATTGTTACAAAACCATTCTCATTTGAAGGTAAAAAAAGAATGGAACAAGCTTTAGCTGGTATCGAAGAACTTAAAAAGCATGTTGATACTTTAATAGTAGTACCAAATGATAGATTAAGAGAAATTATTGATAAATCTACACCTTTACTTGAGTCATTTAAAGAAGTAGATAATGTTTTAAGACGTGGTGTGCAATCTATATCTGATTTAATAGCTTGTCCAGGACTTATTAATTTGGACTTTGCGGATGTGAAAACAGTTATGGAAAAACGTGGTAATGCTTTAATCGGAATCGGTGCTGGTGTTGGTGAAGATAGAGCTATTGAAGCAGCTAATCAAGCTGTATTAAGCCCACTGTTAGAAACGAGTATTGATGGAGCAACTGATGCAATTATTAATGTAACTGGTGGACCTAATTTAACGCTATTTGAAGTAGAGGAAGCGGTTGAAGCGATTAGAAAATCAGCTAATACAGATATCAATACAATATTTGGTGCTGTTATCAATGAAAACTTTACTGATGAACTTATTGTAACAGTTATTGCTACAGGTTTTGATAAGGAAAAGGAAAAAAATAAATCAGATGATGATTTAGATCCAATTGCTGGTTTAGATGATGAGGATACAGTTATACCATCATTCCTTAGGAGAAGAAGTAGCAATTATTAAAATTTTAAATCACTGTTAATGCGGTGATTTTTTTTGTTTTTTAAAAAGTAAAAAGGAAATAAAGAGTTTATGTAGTATATATATTATAGAGAGTAATTTTCTCGACAAAAAAGTTTCTATAAATATAGTAATATATTTATGGTGATAGTATGAAAAAATATATTTTTCCTATTTCTATTTCTTTATGTTTGGGAATACTTATGGCATATTTTATTATTCATCAGTATGAATCATATGATGGTATAACGGTTTCTAAGATGGCTTCAAAGTTATATTATGTTCAAAGAGGGGTATATTCTGATAAAGCAAATATGGAAAATAATATGAAGGATTTTACTAATTATATTTATAATGTTGAAGATAATATGTATTATACTTATATTGGTATTAGTACACAAAAGGAAAATGCTGATAAAATTCAAGAATATTATAAAAAAATAGGATTTGAAACATATGTAAAAGAGAAAATAACAGATAGCCGAGATTTTGTTCAAGTTTTGTCAGAGTATGATAGTGTGCTTGCTAAAACTAACGATGGAGAATCGATAAAGGTTATATGTAATCAGGTACTCTCAAAGTATGAGGAGTATGTTAATGGAAAACGTAAAAATTAAAAAAATACCGGTTAATGATAGACCTAGGGAAAGACTTGTAAATTTTGGACCTAAAAGTTTAAGTAATGAAGAGTTACTTTCTATTGTTTTAAATTCTGGGACTAAGGGATCATCTGTAAAAAACTTGGCTTCTATTATTTTAAGCAAGACTCGGGGCATTAATAATTTAAGTATCTTGACTTATCATGATTTGATTGGCATTAAGGGTGTTGGAAACGTAAAAGCTTGTATTATTTTATCTTTAATTGAACTTAGCGTCCGTATGAATAGAACAATTGACACTTTTAATAGAGTTAAATTAAATGATCCTAAAAAGGTTTTTGAATTTTATAAAAGTAGGATTTCTAAATATCAAGAGCAGGTTTACTGTATATATTTAGATGCGAAAAAGTGTGTAATTAAAGATAAGCTCTTATTTATAGGAACAGTTAATCATTCTTTAGTTCATCCAAGAGATATATTTAAAGAAGCTTATAGCTTGAATGCGGCTTTTATTGTGTGTGTTCATAATCATCCTAGTGGAGATGTTAGTCCTAGTAAAGATGACGATAATGTAACTAATAGATTAAAAGATGTTGGAAATTTGATGGGAATTAAACTTTTGGATCATGTTATTGTTTCGGAGACTAAATATTATAGTTTTTTAGAAAATGGTAGAATTTAGTTGGTTTTAATAAAAAAATATATTATAATTTTATTAGGTGATTTTCATGTATGGCAAGAGGAAACAGTTTGACAGACGTTATTTATTAATTGTAATAATTGTAGTTATTGCTTTAGCTTTAGTTGTTTTGGCTATAGCTTTAAAGAAAGACCGTAATTTAAACCCTGTTGAAAGAGTGATAAAGGATGCGGGAATGACGGTGCTTAAAGTAGTTCGAATGCCTTTTAATTTTGTTGATGATAAGATAAAAGAAGCCCATGAAAAGGATAACTTATATAGAAAGTATAAGAAGTTAAAAGAGAAAAGTGAAAAAATTGACTCTATTATTTCATCTAATGACAATTTAAAAAGTGAAGTTAAAAAGTTGCAAGATACTTTAGAACTTAATACTTTGCTTAGTGATAAAGTAGCATGTAATGCGACTATAGTGTCGAGAAATGTTGGTTATTGGTATGAAGAGGTTACAATAGATAAGGGAAGCAAGGATGGAATTAAAAAAGATATGGCTGTAGTTACACCTAAAGGATTAATTGGAAGAATAACCAAAGTTAGTAAATATTTTAGTACTGTTAAGCTTTTATCAAATGATAATATGGATAATAAAATAAGTGTTAAAATAAAGACTAATGATGATTATGTTTATGGTTTAATTTCAAAGTATGATTCTAAAACTAATACTTATACAGTAGAAGGGGTTAGTCAAAGTACTATTATTACTGAAGGGGCTTCAGTAGTAACGACTGGTATGGGAACAACTTTTCCTAGTGGTTTATTAATAGGCAATGTTAAAGGAACGGCAACTGATAATTTTGATTTGTCTAAAGTTATTGAAGTAAATGCTGCAGTAGATTTTAATGATTTAGATTATGTCACTGTACTTAAAAGGGAAAACAAATGAAAGAATTAATTTTAATTATTTCGTTTTTACTTGATGGTGTGATATCTAATTATTTGCCGGTTAATGGAATTTTTGCCTCTTTATTTACGTTAGTTTCGTTAATTATAGTTTATCCATATTTTAGTGGTGATAAACGTAGTTACTATAAGTATGCGTTTATCTTAGGCCTTGCTTATGATTTAATTTATACTGATACGATGATATTTTATGCGTTTTTGTTTTTACTTTTGGCATTTATAATTACGAAATTTATGTTAGTTCTTAATGATAATTATTTAAATATAGTTATTATTACAATAGTTAGCATTGTTATTTTTAGGAGTATAACTTATGTTTTAATGGTGATAACAGGAAATGTGTCATTTAATTATCATCTTTGGTTTAAAGGAATATACAGTTCTATTTTAGCAAATATAATTTATGCTTTAATCCTTTTATTTATAAGTGCAAGATTTAATATAAGGAAAAAGTCACGTTATTTGAAGTGATTTTTTTTTGATAATTTGCGCATGCTTTTTTTAAAATATATGTTTTTAGTTTTTCTCATTTTAGTTAATTAGTGAATTTGTTTTAAATATTTGTTATAATAAAATTAAAGTAGGTGTTGGAATGTCAGGTAATGCGAAAAGATTAATTATTATAAATACTATTAAAAAAATTATCGATATATTTTTGGGCCCATTTTTAACCGCATATTTTTTTAAGTTATCGGCTGATAGTGTAGTAAGTATATCTACATATGGTATTTATTCTTATTTAGTTGTAGCTGCTATTTCTTTAATGGTTGGTATTATTATAAAAAATAAGTATGAAATTCAGATGTTTAGATTTGGGATGATATCTAATTTTTTTCAGTTAATTATATTAGTTATATTAGGTAAAAATGTAGTAAATTATATTTGGCTTGTGGGAATTATATCGGGAATTTCAATTATTACATGGGCTTTTCCGCTTAATATTTTTTCTTCTGTTATTATTTCAAATGAAGAAAAAAAAGATTTTGTTATTTATAAAATGATGTTTGTTAATATTGTGAAAGTTATTATTCCTGTTTTGTTTGGAGCTTTAATATCTATTCAAAATTTTGAAAAAATAGCGCTGATTGTTCTTTGCCTTTCTTTTGTTCAAATACTGATATCTTTTAGGCTTGAATTTAAAAGTGGCGAAAAGTCAACGTCTCAAAGTTTTAATTTATCAGATACTTATAAAAGATTAAAAAATGATGTTAATGTAAGAGAATTATTTATGGCTGATTTTTTTCAAGGAATGTCATATGAAGGTGCGCTTGATACGGCGGTAACATTACTTATAATAATTTCTTTTAGTAATGATTTTAGTTTGGGAGTTGTTACTTCTATAGCGTCGATTTTATCAATATTTGGCGCTTATATTTGTAAGAGAATTATTGGAAGTGAAAAAGCAGGAATTATTATTTGTTTTTCATGTATAATTCCGCTAATTAGTACTGTTTTTTTACTATTTTTCACCAATAAATTCACTACGGTTGGTTATAATATTGTATATGCATTTTTTATACAAACTATAATTGTTATAAAAAATGTTAAAACTTTAAAATTAACTAATAGTAAAGTTATAAATAGTTCTAATTTGGCTGAAGCTTATGTGTTATTTGAGTTATTTTTGGGGTTAGGAAGAGTTATAAGCTATGCATTTCTTTTGATAGTTGGTATGTTTAAAAGTTTTTATTTACTTAAAATATTGATAATTTGTTTAACTTTATGTATCTTTTTTGTAGGAAAACATGTATCGAAAATTGAAGTGTGATATTGTTCATGTTCTAAAATAAGAATTAATTGAATATGGTATTATAGGTGATCATATGAAAAAAAGGGAACTAAAAAAAGTAAGCAAGTTTTCTAAAATGTGCAGTCGTTTTTTGGTTTGTGTCATTATAGTACTTGTTGGACTTATCACACTTAAATCAAATCCTAATTTGAGAAGTTTTGTGTATAAGAATGTGTTTCAAAATAATCTGAAGTTTGCGAAGATAAACGAACTTTATGAAAAGTATTTTGGTTCATCTTTGCCACTTACCGGCAATAAAAGTAATTTGGCTATAGTTTCTTCGGAAAAGCTAGATTATGAAAGTAAAGAAAAATATAATGATGGGGTAAAATTAAAGGTTTCTGATAGTTATGCAATTCCAATACTTAAAAGTGGAATTGTGGTTTTTGCTGGTGAAAAAGAAAATTATGGAAAGACGGTAATTGTTCAGGGGGCAGACGAAGTAGAAGTATGGTATTCTAATTTAAAAGATATAAAAGTTAGTATGTATGATTATTTGAAAAAAGGTAGTATAGTAGGGGAGGCAAATGGCGATAATTTTATATTAGTATTTACTAAGGATGGAAAGGTTCTTGATTATAAGAAATATATTTAAGGTTCATCCTTTTTATTTTTTGGCGGCTTTTATTTCATCTATTACTGGTAATTTTAAATATTTTTTAGTTTTTAGTGTGATAATTGTTATTCATGAGCTTGGTCATGTAATAACAGCTTTAATTTTAAAATGGAAAATAGAAAAGGTTATTTTACTTCCGTTTGGGGCTTTGACAATATTTAATGAAGATATTAATAGACCTTTAATTGAGGAGTTTTTAATATTGGTTTTGGGACCGCTTACTCAAATAGTGTTTACGTTTATTTATAATTATTTTAATTATTCAGAGGAATTTATAAATTATAGTATAGTTATACTTGTTTTTAATTTACTTCCAATATTTCCTTTAGATGGTTCTAAAATATTAAATATATTTTTAAATAAGTTTTTAAGTTTTAAAAAAAGTCATTTAATTACAATATATATTTCTTTAATTACGATTTTAGTTCTTATTATAAGGTCTTCCTTTAACCTGATTTTATTTTTAATTATTAGCTTTATATTAGTAAAAGTATTAGAGGAATTTAAAAATCATGATAGTATATTTAATAGGTTTTTATTAGAGCGTTATATTAAAGATTTTAAGTTTAAGAAAAGTAAGATTATAAGGCCGGTAAATTTAGGTAAAATGAAAAGAGATTTTAATCATATTTTTTATGATGGTAAAATGTATGTTACTGAAAGAGAAATTCTTAAGAAAAGGTTTGACTTTCATAGAAAAACATGGTAAAATCTTTAGTTGTGTAGAGCTCCTCTACAACCGCACAGAAAAGGTTATATAAAATACGGTGGTATTACCTTTATGGCGAGTCTTAGTTTATAAAGGAGGTTTAATATGAAAGCAGTAATTAAAACTGGCGGCAAACAATATTATGTCGAAGAGGGTAGTGTTTTATATCTTGAAAAACTAGATGCAGATGCTAATTCTACTGTTACTTTTGATGAAGTTTTGATGATTGGTGGTGTTACTGGAACACCTTTAGTTAAGGGTGCGAAAGTAGAAGCTAAGGTATTAAAACAAGGAAAGAGTAAAAAAATCAAAGTATATAAGTACAGACAAAAGAAAAAATACCGTAGAACTCAAGGACATCGTCAACCATATACTAAGGTTGAAATTACTAAATTAGTGAAATAATGACTAAAATAAAAATAAGTAAAGACCATATTGAAATTAAAGGTCATGCGATGTTCGATGATTATGGTAATGATATTGTATGTGCGGCTGTTTCTAGTATTGTTATTACTAGTATAAATGGAATACTTAGTATCGATAAGGATTCTATTAAATATAATCAAGATGATGGTTTAATAGAAATTGACGTTTTAAAACATACTAAAGAGGTCGATGCTTTAATTTCTAATATGATAAATTTATTAAAAGAATTAAGTTTACAGTATAAAAAAAATATACAAATCGAGGAGGTGTAGTTTATGACAATGTTAAAATTAGACATTCAATTTTTCGCCCATAAAAAAGGACAAGGTTCAACTAAAAACGGAAGAGATTCAGAATCTAAAAGACTTGGTGCGAAAGCTGCTGACGGAGAAGTAGTTAGTGGTGGTTCTATTTTATATCGTCAAAGAGGAACTAGAATTTATCCTGGCGTTAATGTAGGAATTGGAAAAGATGATACTTTATTTGCTAAAATAGCTGGTAAGGTTAAATTCGAACGTTTAGGAAGAGATAAAAAACAAGTGAGTGTTTATCCAGAATAACATCTCACTTTTTTAATGTTTCACCTTTTTTAATATTTTTTAAGCTATTAATAGGCATTTCATATGTATATGTTACGCTTTTTTTAGGTAAAATTATTTTCCAAGGTTTTACATTTCTATAAATATATAATATTTTATTATTTTTATCAGTTAAAACAACATCAATATTTGTTTTCATAAAAAATGTATGAATACCATTACATTTAAATTTTAATATATAATTAAAGTCTTTAACAAACATTAAACCTTTTAATTTTTTAAAGAAAGTATCTGCATATCTTACTTCCATAATATCACCAAATTAAATATAACATTTATATTTTTTTTTGTAAATAAGTATATCTTTCGAAAATATTACTTGTTTTTTTTTTTTTTTTTGATAAACTTATTATATAAGGTAGAAAATGAGGATAAATTATGAGAAGAAAGTTAAGAGGCCGAAGGCTTAAAAGCCAAAAACAATTAGTAATAGTTGGAGCTTTATCTTTATTTTTAGTATTAACAGTAGGGTATGCAGCTTTTAGTACTACTGTTAGTTTAACAGCTAAAGGAAATATAATAAAAATTCCAACAGCTTCAGAATATTTAGTTGAAAATGCGAGTAGCTGTAATAATGATGGTGAACTAGTAGAAGATCCAAATGAGACAGGTAGATATATATATAGAGGAGCAAATCCATGTAATTATTTAACATTAGGTAGTGATGCATATAGAATAATGTCAATTGAATCAGATGGAACCTTAAAAGTAATAAAGACTGCTCCAATAGGTAGTAAAATATTTGATCCAGGGTATTCATCAAAAATAACTGTTACTGGAGCCACAAAAGCAACCTCAACAACTACTGGCACAAGATATTCTAGCGTATCAACAGATTATTGTTATGTGTCTTTTGCTTCAAATTCCAACGGTTGTAAAGTATGGGGAAGTGCGGATACAATGCGAGATTCAAATGGAACGCTTCTAAAAGATACCGCAGGTGGAGCTAAAATGCCAAAGGAAGCTGGCAGTTCTACAACATATAATCTACCAGCAGATGAAGCCTATATAAATTATTATTTAAATAATGAATATTTAAATAGTTTGTCATATAAAGAATTAATAGAAACCCATTCATTTGATGTAGGCCCAGTTGCAAGCACTTCTGGACAATCTTTAGTTACAGATATATCCCAAGCCCATGCCTATACATGGCAAGGAAAAGTAGGATTAATGACAGTAATAGATTATGTAAAAGCAAATACAAATACATCATTATGTGGAACAGTATATTTAAATACACGTAGTGCTGGAAATTATGCAACCTGTAAAACAACGAACTGGTTAGTTCCAGCAAGTGGGTGGTTATGGACAATGTCGCCGCGTTCTCTCTCGGATCCGTACCGTGTGTGGTATGGCTATTCTAATGGTAGCTTG
>CAMOSR010000027.1 GCA_946625165.1 uncultured Bacillota bacterium | reverse complement strand
AAATAATTTATATAGTGAAGTTTGTAAATTAGAAAATATTATAAATAATACCAATAATTAATATTTATCCTCTTATCAAAAGCGCATTCATCAAAAATGTGTTTTTAATTTGAAAAAAATATCAAAAACTCTTGAAAGGCAACATATGTTCGTGTTATAATGCGACTGTACAGGAGGCTTTAAAATGAATCAAATCAAAGAATACAGTAAAGCTACTTTTGAAAACATTAAACATACTGATGAATACGGAATGGAATTCTGGTATGCTAGGGAACTGCAAAAAGCCTTAGATTATACTGAATGGAGAAAATTTGAAAATGCTATAAATAAAGCAAAAGAAGCTTGTAAAAATAGCAATAACAAAATAAATGATCATTTTGTCGGCGTCGACAAAACGATAAAAATGCCTAAAAATGCTACCAAAAAAATAGGCGATTATAAATTATCAAGATACGCATGCTACTTAATTGTACAAAATTCAGATCCTAGAAAAGAAGTTGTTGCTCTTGGCCAAACATACTTTGCAGTTCAAACAAGAAAACAAGAACTTTCTGAAAAAGAATATTATCTTCTTACTGAAGATGAGAAAAGATTTTATCAAAGAAATTTAACTAAAAAAGGAAATTATTCATTAAACAAAGCAGCTAAAAACGCTGGTGTTAAAAATTTTGATAAATTTCATAATGCTGGTTATAAAGGATTATATAACGGTGAAACTGCAAATGATATTGCTAAAAGAAAAGGCCTAAGGTATAGGGAAGATATCTTAGATAATATGGGAAGTGTTGAATTAGCAGCTAATCTATTTAGAATAACGCAGACAGAGCAAAAATTAAAAAATGATAAAATTAAAGGTGAAAATAAAGCTAATAAAACACATTATAATATCGGTAAAATTGTAAGAAATGCAATTAAAGAGGTAGGAGGTACAATGCCGGAAGATTTACCTATACCTAAGAAAAGTTTAAAAGAATTAGAAAAAGAAAAAAAAGAAATACAAAAATTAGAAATAAAAAAATAAGAGCCTAAGCTCTTATCTGTTATAGTATTCAATAATTAATGCTTCATCGATGTCGGCATTTAATTCACTACGTTCAGGAAGTCTTACATAAGTTGCTTCCATTTTCTTATCATCATAAGATACAAACTCAACTCTTGTTTGTAAAGCTTCTAATGAAGCTTTAACAACAGCAAGTTCTTTATCATTTTCAGCTAAACTGATGATATCACCAGGTTTAACTTGATAAGAAGGGATATTAACTTTTTTACCATTAACAGTTATATGTCCATGATTAACAAGTTGTCTTGCACCTTTTCTTGTAGTAGCAAATCCGATTCTATAAACTAAATTATCTAAACGGCTCTCTAATAACTTAAGTAAGTTTTCACCGTTGACACCCTTCATTTTTACAGCTTTTTCAAATGCCCTATGAAGTTGTTTTTCACTTAAACCATACATAAATTTAACCTTTTGTTTTTCTTGCAATTGGATACCATAGTTAGATAACTTTTTTCTTCTATCTTGTCCATGCGCACCTGGTGCATAAGGTCTTTTCGCAAGCTCTTTGCCATTTTCTAAAATAGAAAAGCCAAAACGTCTAGATTTTTTATAAGTAGGTCCAGTATATCTTGCCATATTTTTTCCTCCTTTCACACGTGGAAAGGTTATTTTGATACAGTTATAGGGTGGATTATATCAATACCAAGTCTAGCAGCGATAGACCAAGTAACCCCTATAGGGAATAACCACATTATAACGCTCAAAATAACGCTGCTTCAAACACGTCCCATTAATTATATTATGTTTGACCTTTAAAGTCAATACTTTTACGCATATTTATATAACAAATAATTAATATAAAAATTCCCATACATACTAAAATATTATTCTATGTTCACAAAACTTTTACAAAATTTTACAAAAATAGACAAAAATATGATATCATTATAATAGGTGGTTAATGTGGAAAATATAATAATCATGATTGGTATAGTATTAGCTGCAGCTATAATTTCAATAATTCTCGCCTTGCACTTAATACGTAAAAGTAAAAATAATAAGTATAAAAAAATAATAAATGACTTGGATTATCAAAAAAATCAGTTAGACACATCACCAGTAGGACCAGAACTAGCCAAAGTAGAAAGTTATGTAAACAACGAAAAACTAAAGGTTATGTATAATAACTGGAAAGACAGACTAGATGACATAAAAGATACAAAAATACCAAAAATAACTGACATGTTAATTGAAGCCGAATACCTGCTTTCTAAAAAAGACTATAAAAGTACAATGTACAAAATAGCCAAACTTGAAATGGAAATATACAAAGTTAGAACAACATCCGAATTCTTATTAGATGAAATAAAAGAAGTTACAAGTAGTGAAGAAAGAAATAGAGGTAATATTACTAAACAGAAAGCTCATTACCGCGAACTGTATATAAAATTTAAAGATACAGAAACTGAATATGGTGAATTTAGTGAAGCAGTTGAAAACGAATTTCAAACAATTGCTAAAAGATTTGAAGATTTTGAAACACTAATGGACCAAAAAGAATATACAGAAGTTCCAACACTTTTAAAAATAATAAACGATTTACTAAAACATATGGAAGTAGTTATCGATGAACTACCTTCAATTATTCTAATAGGTCAAAATATTTTACCTAAAAAAATAGAAGAAATTTCAAAAATATATAATAAAATGATTTCCGAAGGTTACCCATTAGATTATTTAAATGTTGAATATAACATTGATGAGGCAAAAAAGAAAATAACCGATATTTTAAATAGAGCTAAAGTTTTAAATTTAGAAGACAGCCTATTTGACTTAAAAATTTTAACAGAATACTTTGAAAATTTATTTACAGATTTTGAAAAAGAAAAAGTAATTAAATCCGACTATGAAGATGCAAATACAACATTAAAAAATAAACTAAATAAGACAAACAAATTAGTAGATGAAATATTTAATCAACTAGACTATTTAAAGAGAATGTACAACCTATCTGAAGAAGACATTAAAAATTTTAATGACGTAAAAAAAGAAGTAACAGAATTGAATAATGATTATAAGACACTGATGAGCCATACTAGTAATCAAAACTTCGCGTACTCTAAATTAACTGATAGCATCGAAGAACTATTCAAGCGACTATCAAATGCTGAAAGCAAACTAGACAATTCATTAAATGTTTTAGGAAATATGCATGACGATGAAGTCCGTGCTAGACAGCAATTAACCGAAGTAAGCACCCTATTAAAAGATGCACAAAGCCACATTAGAACATATAACTTACCAATAATTCCAAATAGATATTACGTTGAACTAAAAGAAGCCAAAGAAGCACTAGGCGAGATTGTTAAAGAACTAGAAAAAAAACCAATTACTATTGAGACTTTAAACACGAGAGTAGACACAGCTAGAGATCTAGCCCTAAAACTATTTGGCAAAACTAAAGAAATGATGAAAATGGCCAAATTTGCTGAAATGGCCATAGTATATGGAAACCGTTACCGCTCATCTGAAAAAGATTTGGATCGAAACCTAAACTACGCTGAAAGTCTATTCTATAAAGGCGAATATAAAAAATCTTTAGAACTTACAATTAATTCCTTAAATAAAATAGAACCAGGAATATACGAAAAACTGTTAGAATTATCCGAGAAAAGAGCTAATAATAATTAGCTCTTTTGATTTACAAATAAAGGACAATTTGATAAAATTATAACTGTGACTTTAAGAAAAAACGAGAAGGTGATAAAATGCAAGAACTAATAATGGTTAAATATGGAGAGCTTACAACAAAAAAAGATAATAGAAAACAATTTATAAAAATATTAACCCAAAACATTGAAAGACTAATAGAAGGAAACTATGAAATTATCAAAGATAATTCTAGAATGTATATAAAATGTGATGAAGCCAAAACTATATCCGAAAAACTTCAAAAAATCTTTGGAATTCATGGTATATCCATAGTTTATAAAGTTAATAATAATTTTGAGGACGTCCTACAAAAATCTTTAAGCATCATGGATAAGAATGGAAAAACTTTTAAAGTCATAACTAAAAGAGCTGATAAAAGTTTTGAAATAAGCTCTATGGACTATAGTAGAAAAATAGGAGGTCTTATTTTAAAAAATTCAAACTATAAAGTTGATGTTCATAATCCAGATATAGTTTTAAATATCGAAATTAGAAAAGAAGGAACATACATTTATACTGACCAGTTAAAAGGAGCGGGTGGCTATCCAGTTGGCGTACAAGGCAAAGGACTTTTAATGTTAAGCGGTGGTATTGATAGTCCAGTTGCTGGCTATTTGGCCATGAAAAGAGGTGTAAACGTTGAATGCATATACTTTGATTCACCACCTCATACAAGTGAAGAAGCTAAAAACAAAGTAAAAAAACTTGCAAAAATTATAAATGAATACTCAGGACTTGTAAAACTGTACATCGTCCCTTTTACTAAAATTCAAGAAGAAATTTACAAAAATTGCCCTGATAATTATATGATAACCATAATGCGAAGAATGATGTATAGAATAACCGAAAAATACGCTAAAAAGATAAATGCTAAAATAATTATAAATGGTGAAAGCATTGGACAAGTTGCCAGTCAAACACTTGACAGTATTGCCTGCATAAATGAAGTGACAAATATGCCAGTCATAAGACCAGTAGCCACATATGACAAACTTGAAATAATAGATATTGCCAAAAGAATAAATACATATGAAACAAGCATTTTACCATACGAAGACTGCTGTACAATCTTTGTGCCAAAACATCCAGTAATTAAACCAGATATCGTTAAAGCCAAAGAATATGAAAAAGCCTTCGACTACGAAAAATTGATTGAAGAAAGCATAAATAATATAAAGATAATTACCGATTTTAAAGAAAACAAATTCAAAGACTTACTTTAACAAAAATTACCAACAAAAAAAAAGTATTAAAATGCCAAATGTACACACTATATAAATGTACAGGAGGTGAAAATACATGGCTAGTAATAAAAGTAATCGTTTAGTAGTTCCTGGAGCTAAACAAGCAATTGAACAAATGAAATACGAAATTGCTAACGAATTAGGTGTTAACATGGGACCAGACGCAACTAGTAGAGCTAACGGTTCTGTTGGTGGAGAAATTACTAAAAGACTTGTACAAATGGGTCAACAACATCTTTCAAACTCAAATTATTCAAACTTTTCTAAATAATTAGACTATATTAAAAGGTAGGGCATAAGCCTCTGCCTTTTTACATTAAAATAAACAGCTATTACTGTTTATTTTAATATTTTATCAATAATACCATATTCTAAAGCTTCATCTGCCGACAAAAAGTAATCTCTTTCAGTATCATTTTCTATTTTTTTAATATCCTGACCTGTTTTTTTACTTAAAATTTTATTTAGTTTTTCTTTTAATTTTAATATTCTTTCTGCCGCAATTTTAATCTCTGTTGCTTGACCTTGCGCTCCACCTAAAGGCTGATGAATCATAACCTCACTATTAGGCAAAGCATACCGCATTCCTTTCTCACCACATGAAAGAAGAAACGCCGCCATACTTGCTGCCATACCTATACATACCGTTGACACTTTACTCTCGACAAAATTCATCGTATCGTAAATTGCAATTCCCGATGTTATACTACCACCAGGCGAATTAATATATAAATTTATAGGATCATGATTTAAAGAATCCAAATATAATAATTCAGCCACTATAATATTAGATAAATTATCATCAATTTCTCCACTTAAAATGATAATTCTATCTTTTAAAAGCCTAGAATAAATATCATAAACACGCTCCCCATCACTACTTTTTTCTATAACACTCGGTATCAACATAAATTTCACCCCTCACTAATTATAATATAGGTGTAAAGAGTAAATAATATGTACCAAAAAAAATGACAAAATTGTATATTTTTGGTAGAATTAAATAAAAGATTAATAATATGGAAAATATATAATATAATCTTATTAGAAAACAATTAAGAGGAAGAGATAGAATGAAATACATAATAGATACAGATCCAGGAATTGATGACGCTATTGCTATAATGATAGCCTATCTAAGTAAGCTAGATATAATAGGGTTTACCTTAACCGAAGGCAATATTGAATTAAAACATTCAGAAAATAATTTAAAAATAATTGAGGATCTCTTAGAAAGTGATATAAAAATATATAAAAGCGAAAATCCTAAACTGAGTACCTTTAATTTTGCCTTCCACGCCCATGGTAAAAATGGATTAGGAGACGTAATAACTGATCAAAGCCCTCGTCAAACTGAAAAGATGAGTGCGGAAGAATTTATTATAAATTCCTCAAAAAAATATGAGGATAATCTTACAATAGTATGCTTTGGACCCTTAACAAATCTTGCAAACGCAATAAAAAAAGATCCTGAGATAACAAAAAGAATCACAAGAGTTGTAATAATGGGAACATCATATAATCCCAAAGCCAAAGAACCATACCACGAGTTCAACTTAAAAGTAGACCCAGTTTCCGCAGAAATAGTATTAAATTCTAAATTAAAAGATATACTAATAATAACTCACGAAACTGGCATAAAAACATACATAGAAAAAGAATACATAGAATCCTTAGAATACTCAGAAAACAAAATATCTAGATTCTTAAACAAAATTGCCAAAACTTATATGGATTTTAGTTATCAAAATTATAATGTAAATGGCTTAACAGCTCCAGATCCAGTAACAATAGCTTCAGTTATAAACCCTAAAATAGTAACCTTTGAGCCGTGTAAAATAAAAGTCAATCTAGAAGACAAAGGCGTAAGTGAAATAAATCTAGTAGATGAAAGTAACATAAAAATTTCCACAGATGTCAACCTAAAAGAATTCCAAAAACTATTTAAAAATATATTTAAATAAGGAGAAAATTATGACCACATTAAGATTGAAATATAAAGATACATATATTGAAAATATTTTGCCATCATCAAAAGTGGAAGAGATAAGTAAAAAAGTTCAAAAAGACTTCGAATTTCCTATAATAGGAGCCAAATATAATAATTTATTTATTGAATTAAACGAAACTATAAACGAAAATGGTACTATAGAATTTTTAGATAGAACCTCTAAAGAAGGAAATTCAATATATGAAAGCACATTAGAATTTTTAACAATTGCATCTGCCAAAGAAGTACTTAAAGATAAAACCGACATTCTAATAAACTATTCATTAGATAATGGAATATATTGTGAAGTAGAAGGCCAAGATATAACAAGTGAAACTGTAAAAAATATTGAAGATAAAATGAGAGAAATGGTTTCACAAGACTTATCAATAGTAAAAATAAAAGTTTTAAGAAAAGATGCCATTAAACACTTTACAAAACAAGGGCAAATGGATAAAGTAAAAAACTTAAACTATACAAGTAGTTCTACAATTGATTTACACAAATTAAAAGACACCTATGATTATTTTTTTGGACCGCTTGCAGCTAAGACCAGTCAAATAGATAGCTTTAAACTAACATATATAAAAAATAACATGTTTGTCGTAAATTATCCAAGCACAAGTAAGCCCAAAGAAATATCAACATATATTGAACACAGCGGCATCATAAAAAAATATGAGGAAACTCAAAACTGGAGTAGAATAATAGATATAAAAATAGCTAGTGATTTAAATAAATGGTACGCCGAAGGAAAATATCAAGATATTATAAGCCTATTTGAAACCCATTTTGAAAGCCAGCTATCAAAAATAGCCGAAGAAATATATAAACAAAAATCAAGCATAAAAATAGTTTTAATTTCAGGGCCATCATCAAGTGGCAAAACGATTACTACCAAAAAGCTATCATTATACCTAAATGCCAAAGGCATAAAAACACACCAAGTCTCACTAGATGATTATTTAGTAGATAGATTAAAAACCCCAAAAGATGAAAATGGAGACTATGATTACGATAATATTAAAGCTACTGATATTGCCTTATTTAATAGTCACCTTTCAAGCATATTAAAAGGTGAGAAAACAGAAATACCAACCCATGACTTTACAACCGGCAAATTAATATATAGTGGCAAATATATAAAAATGGAAGAAAATGATATTCTATTAATAGAGGGAACCCATGCCCTAAATGATAAATTAACAATGGATATAGAAAGAAAAAACAAATATAAAGTATATATAGAGCCACTAGCTTGCCTCAAAATAGACAATCATAATAGAATCAGGACTACCGATATTAGAAAGCTAAGAAGAATAGTAAGAGATAGTCGTACAAGAAATACATCTGCTGAAGAAACTCTAAAGATGTGGCCTAACGTCGATAGAGGAACATTTGAAAACATTTATCCATATCAAGATGATGCCGACGCTGTAATAAATAGCGCACTAGGATATGAAATCGGTGTCTTAAGAACTTATGCTGAACCATTACTTTATGGAATAAATCCAAATAGTGAGGTGTATCCAGAAGCAATAAGACTAATAAATTTATTAAGACAGTTTATTCCAATTTCAAGTGAAGGAGTACCAAAAGATTCAATTATAAGAGAATTCATTGGCGAAGGAATATATTAAGAAAGGAATGATAATATGATTAATGTAGCAATAAATGGCTTTGGAAGAATTGGACGTTTAGTTTTTAGAATAATGGAAGAAGACCCAAGCTTTAATGTCGTTGCAATAAATGATTTAACTGACCCTGAGCAGCTTGCATACCTATTAAAATATGACACCTCACATCGTAAATATTTAGAAAAAGATATCACGTATGATGATGAAAACATAATTGTTAAAGGAAGAAAAATTAGAGTATATAAAGAAATGAATCCTAGTAACCTTCCATGGAAAGATTTAGAAATCGATGCTGTATATGAGTGTACCGGAAAATTTACAGATAAAGAAAAAGCCAAAGCCCATATAATAGCTGGCGCCAAAAAAGTTATAATATCAGCCCCAGCAAAAGGCGATTTAAAAACAATAGTCTATGGGGTTAATGAAAACATATTAGATAAAACCGATAATATTATAAGTGCGGCTTCATGTACAACAAACTGCTTAGCTCCAGTCGTTAACATTTTAAATAAAGAATTTGGTATCAATAAAGGATATATGACAACCGTCCACGCCTATACCAATGACCAATCAATTTTAGATTTATCTCACCCCAAAGGAGCAAAATCAAGAAGAGGAAGAGCTGCCGCAGCTAATATAATACCATCATCAACAGGAGCGGCTAGTGCTTTAGGAAAAGTAATTCCACAGCTAGACGGTAAACTAGACGGCAGCGCGCTTAGAGTTCCTGTTACAACAGGATCAGTTATAGACCTAAGCTTAGAACTAAACCAAAAAGTAACCAAAGAAGAAATAAATAATACCTTTAAAAAATATCAAAATGAAACCTTAGGCTATACTGAAGACCCAATTGTTTCAAGTGATGTTATAGGAGACACTCACGGAGCTGTAGTTGATGGACTTCTTACAAACGTTTTAGAAACTGAAAAAGGTGACTTAGTTAAAATAGTCGCTTGGTATGATAATGAAATGGGATATAGTAGTCAGATGGTTAGAACTGTTAAATACTTATGCCAAAAATAACTACCTAAATGGTAGTTTTTTCATTTAAAATATGATAATATTAAAATAGAGGTGGAGTATATGAATAGACACAATGTTATGATAAATGGAAGAAACTACATATTTGTTTTTAAAGATAACAAATTATCTTTATTTGAATATGTAAACGGAAAACCACAAAAAGTAAATGAAAAACAATTAAAAGATAAAAACGAAATGATTCAAAATGCCCTAACTGGTATGCTTCAAATTATTGAAGAAGAAATAAATCAAAAAATAAAAAACGGAGAATATAGTAGTTTAGATGAAGTAACAAAAGATATAAAAGATAGAGTTGGCAGTATAAACGTCCATCAGCTTAATGTGGTATTGAAAGAAGTAAACTTTGAAACTAACGAAGAATATAAAACAATGTTAAAACATTTGTCAGATAGATTTAGCAAAATAGAACTAGAAAAAAAAGAGCAAATGGTAGAAGAAAATATAGACGTCGACTTAAGAACTTTATTTGCTGAAAACGGTATAAGAGAATATGAAATTAGCCCATCTAAATCAGTTATTACATATGAAAAAGACGGTGTTACTTATACCCTTAATAACACAGACCCTAACTCAACCATTTATGAAGTGGTACTTCAAAGCATAAATTTTGATAAAATGAATTCAAGAGAAGAAATAGATAATGAAATAGCTAGAATAATGGATTTAGAAAGCCAGCACACTTACCAGCAAAATCAAACAGTTGGAGTTAACGAATTAGAAGATTATAAACGAAACATTGCTGATTACTTAAAAAGCGAATATGGATATACCGAAATAAAAGGCATAGAGCCAGCAGACAGTAATTTTATCGATGGCGGTTGGATTGTTAAATTAGGAAACGGACAAACAGTTCCTATATTTGCCATAAAAAATGAAGATGGAACACTATCTATTACTTTTGGAAAAGAAAAACAAATTGATAATCAAGAAAACCTAACTGCTAAACCAGAAGAAAACAAAAAAATTCAAAATGAAGTAGATAGACAAGCAAAAGAAGAACAGTTAATCCAAATCTACCAAAAATTATTTAACGGAGAAGAGCTAACCGAAGAAGAAAAACAAATTATAGAAACATATAAAAATAATGAAGAAGAGTTAAATAAATTATCTCCAGAAGCAAGAAAAATGTTCGAAGAAATACTAGAAACATATGAAAACATAAAAAAAACATCAGAAAATAGTAAAACATCAGAAAAAGTATTAAAATTAGGAGAAATGCCAAAACCAACAAAGCCGGCTGAAAGTGGACTTGCCTATATTGGAGTAGTTACATTCTTAAGTGGTCTAATTACAGGCATATTTGTATTTATGTTTTTTAAAATACTCTTATAATACATGAAAGAAAGGAAATATTATGAATAATGATATCCAAAATAAATTTGATAATATGGTAGAAGCCTTTACAAAATTAGATACAGATACAATGAAAAAAGAAATAATAGAAGGTCAAAAAAAAATCTTATCAAATATAATTTTAATGAATCAAAAATTAGGCATAAATCATGAATTATTATTAAATAAAGAACTTGCCGATCTAAATAATATTCCAATATCCGAAAAAGACTTCCTAGAAGGCATATTTGTCTTTACAAAATCTGTTGATGAATCACTTAATAACTTATTTAATTATATATCAGTAAGCCAAAATAAATAGCGTAGAATAATCACGCTATTTTTATGTAAAATAAAAGTCAAATATTAAGCATTTATTTGAATTAACTAACAACATATTATATAATTAATGTAGAAAAAATGCTGGCATGAGGTGAGAAACATGATTTTAGAAGAGTTTAGAAAAATAAAGCAGCAAATGATTGACATAGTAAAGCAATCAGAAGCCGAACTTGAAAGAATAAGCAATCAAGATAGTAACGATGAAATGTGGCAAGAAGCGCAAAAAGAATATACTAAACTTTTAAACATTTTATTAAATAGCGATTTAAGCTTAATTCCATTTGAAGAGTGGGAAGGAATGATATTGTTTTCTGAAGGAGAATTAGATTTATCTAAAACTCATGCCAATATAGACTTTTCAGTTTTATCAGAAATAAGTTTCGATAGTATCAAATTATATGGTTGTAATGTAAGAGGAATAGAGACATTAGAACGTGAAAGAAAAAAAATAGATGAAGAATTTAAAAAAAACCACCCAGAATATTTTCCAGACAAATCATTACCAGAGGAAATTAAAAATAAATATTATAACAATCAATTAACACTCAGAGATTTAATTGAATATCCCGCGCTGAAAAAATCTATAAATGAACATTCATTTGATAATTCTTATTATGCCTTTACGCGGAATAATCCATTAGCTGATTTGATAAAAAAAATAGGCGTGCAAAACACTCTTATGCTAATTGATGAAGAACAAGATTTTATTACATTTTTAGTAAAAATCATGGGGTACGATGGAAACTACGATTATTTAAAAGAACTTGATAAAACAAAATCTTATGAAGAAATAAAACAAATTTTACTTAAAAAACTAGTATTTAAGTCACTCTTAAGTAAAAAAGAATCACCAATTACTATGGAACTAATCACAAAATTATCAAGAGAAACGAAAAAAAACTATCCCCATATTTTTATTCAAGAAGGTGAACTTCCAGAAAGCGTGTTGAAAGACTATTACGAAGGGCATTTATCGATAGAACAGTTAAGACAATATAATCAAGTTTTGAGAAATAAAGATATGCAAGTAGGAATGCGGTCTATTGATTACAGGCAGCAAGGCCGAGTGGAAATTATAAATATATTATTTAATAATGTCATTAATTATATTGATAAAGTTCCAGCTAAGTACGATGAAATATTAGAATTTTATTTTTCCGATATTTCTAAGATAATTAATGAGAATGTTAATGACAGACTAGATTACATGTATCAAATTGGATACTTTGAGCATGAACCAATGTATCCGGAAATTGAACAAGAAAGCCCAAAAGAAGTCGAGCAAAAGTTAAAACAAGAAGCAATTAATAAAATTATTCCTGATAAAAATCCAGCAAGTATAATTAATCAAGCAATGCTATATTATATAAAAAATAACACAGATTATGAATGGATTTTACCTTTATTTGATAGTAATAATGTAGAAATTGTTCATGAAATAACTTTTAAATACAAAAATTTAAATGATTCATTGATGAAAGATATATTCAAAGAATATATTTTAAGGCATAAAAACAACATAGATTTAGGAAAAACAGAATATATAGAAGAAGTCTTATCGAGATTATCACTATCTAATTCAAGTGAAATATTCACATTCAGAAAAGAAATAGCTATCCAAATATTAGAAACTAATAATCCATTAGAAAGCTTGGACAAAGTAGAAGAAATATTTATAAAAAACAATTTACCAACAGTTGGTAAAATATATTCATGCTTTGAAATACTCCATCCAGAATTTAAAGGATTTGACTTCAATCAATCAACTATTTCGCCAGTCCTTAAAAAGCCCTCGGCTATGGGAAGAAAAATTACAGTATTTTCAGACCTAATAAAAGCTTCATTTGGCTCTAATAATAGATCTGTTAATGCATATTTAAGAAATATAGAAATTGGTTCTAATTTATATGAAAGTATAAGACTAGGACAAATTCAATTTGATTCACTTGGTAAAACTGAAATTAGAGAATTAACAACTTTTTGTAGTCATTTAGCCACGTTATACAATAACACCATGCAAGGAAGAAGAGAAAAACAAGGATACAAACTT
>CAMOSR010000026.1 GCA_946625165.1 uncultured Bacillota bacterium | reverse complement strand
TGAGTTTTAGCTTTTATCTTCTTTGACATAGTCATCCTCCTATTTTTCTTTATTTGGCGCAAGTATCATAGCCATAATACGACCATCTATCTTAGGCTGCTGTTCAATGCCAGCAATGTCATTACAAGCGTCCGCAAAACGCATGAGTACATCTTTTCCTAAATTGCTATGTGTAATTTCACGGCCCTTAAATCTAATACTAACCTTAACCTTATGTCCTTTTTCTAAATACTTTCGCGCATTTTTAAGTTTAGTATTAAAATCATGAACATCAATTGTTACCGAAAGCTTAAACTCTTTCATATCCAAGTTAGCTTCCCTTTGCTTTTTCATATTTTCTTTTTGCTTTTTCTTGTTTTCGTATTTATAACGATTGTAATCCATAATTTTACAAACCGGTGGTTTTCCGCCTGGGTTCATTAAAACTAAATCAAAACCTGCATAAGATGCTAATGTTAAAGCATCCTTAATAGACTTTACTCCTAATTGCTCCCCATTAGGCCCAATTACCATAACCTCTTTAGCACGTATTTGCTCATTGATAAATAAATCTTTTTCTCTTGCGATACAAGACACCTCCAAATAATTTAATTAAAAAAGTGAATACAATGTATCCACTTTACCTATCAGTTTTTAACTTATTCGGCATTTACCCATCGCTAACCTATGCAATCGGGTGAGAAGTGGATACTTCTTCTTTCCTTTTTCAAATTACAAAAATGATTATACACACAAATTATATGTATGTCAAGCACTTTTATACCATATTTTTATTTATTTTCATGAAGTTTTTCAATAATATTCTCTATCTTCTGTGCCTCTTTAATAGTTTCATCATAGACAAATGTAAGTTCGGGAATTTGCCTAATTTCAACTCTTTCCCTAAGCTCATGCCTTATAAAACCGCTAGACTCACTTAAAGCTTTTAAAGTAATATCTTTTTTACTTTCATCCAAAACCGTAAAATAAACTTTCGCATAACTTAAATCACTACTAACTTTAACATCCGTAATAGTTACAAAATTAATATCCTTATGTTTTACTTTATTAGCTATAATATAGCTAATCTGCTCAATTAAAGCATCAGATATTCTCTCTATTTTTATGCTCATTAATATCCCTCATTTCCATTTATATTATACCAATAAACTAATAATTATAAAAGTAAATAACGATAAATAAACTTAATATTTCTCTTAGATATAATATTTATAAATTTCTTAAATCAATTTTAAACTTCGGTGTTAACTATATGAGCAGGATAAAAAAATACTATAGATTCAAAATGATTTCTTTATTTATTTCATCAACCGCAGCAAATCCACAAGAACATCTTTTATAATAATTAGTATTTTTTGATTCTATAATATCTCCATATTTTTACATTTCATTTTTTCGTCACTTTTACCACTTTTTCTCAATGAAAAAACAATAAAAAATCCATTGAAGATTTTGCCACTTTTACACTTTTCTTCAATGAATTTTTCTTAAAATCAAGTTTTTTATGCCTAAAATTATTTCATTTTTTTATTTTGCTTTAAAAAAACATATTCTTCCAAAGTAGCAATACCATTATCATGCATTTCTTTAGAAGCTTCCTTTCCAACATAACGAAAATGCCAAGGCTCAAAATTATAACCAGTAATTTCCTCTTTACCTTTAGGATACCTTAATATAAAGCCATATTTATAAGAATTATCTCTGAGCCAAAGTAACTCTGGATCATCTTCATTTGCCTTCTCTATTAATACACCATCTCTTCTAGATATGACATCAAATGCAAATCCAGTTTGATGTTCACTACTTCCAGGTACGGCACAATACTTACTAGCATGCTCCAAACCTTTATCACGTACAAGACTATCAAAAACCCTTTGCTGATAGTCATATGACCTGTAAGAAGAATCCACAAATATTTCATACCCTTCAAGTAAGGCTGCCTTTTGCATAACCTTAAACTCTTTATACACAAGTTCATCTAATTTATTAACATAATTTGGATCAACTTTTTCACCAGAAGGTTCATCTATTTCAACTAATCCTTTAGGAACATAGTCCCTACTTAACAAATTATCTTTGTTAACTAATACTAAATAATCCATCTTTTTAATCCCTCTACATATTATCTTTTCTTTTCAACCATTTCATAAGCTTCAATCACATCGCCAACTTTAATATCATTAAAATTCTCAATTGTAATTCCACATTCGTAGCCTTTTTTAACCTCTTTAACAGTATCTTTTTCACGTTGTAAAGAGCCTATCTTACCATCATATATAACTACACCATCTCTAATAATTCTAGCTTGGCTATCTCTTTTAATAACACCATCAGTTACAAAACTACCAGCAATATTACCAACTTTTGAAAATTTAAATATTTGTCTAATCTCAGCTGTACCTAATATATTTTCTTCATATTCTGGATCAAGCATGCCCTTCATAGCCGCTTCCATTTCCTCAACCGCTTTATATATAATGTCATAAAAACGTATTTCTACACCATCTTCTTTAGCCTTATCTTTAATTATAGTATTAGGTCTAACATTAAAACCAATAATAATCGCATTAGAAGCCTTAGCTAAAACAATATCACTTTCCGTAATTGCCCCAACACTACTTCTAATAACATTAGTTTTAACACCTTCAACCTCTATCTTTTGAATAGAATTTTTAACAGCTTCCGCTGAACCATTTACATCAGCCTTAATAATTACATTAATTTCTTTAAGACCATCATTAATTTTAGCAAACAAATCATCCAAAGAAACTGCTGATTTAGCCCTTGTTTGCTTAATTCTAGCTTGCTCTTTACGAAGAGACACAATAGATTTAGCCTCTTTTTCAGATTCAAAACTCATAAATCTATCACCAGCACTAGGAACATCATTTAAACCAGTAATTTCAACAGGTTGTGATGGCTTTGCTTCAGTTATTTGCATTCCCTTATCATCTTTTAAAGTTCTAACCTTTCCAAAAGCTGTTCCAACAACAATTGGATCTCCAAGTCTTAAAGTACCATTTTGAACAAGAACCGTTACAATTGGTCCTAAATGCTTATTAAGTCTAGATTCCACAACCGTTCCCATTGCATATCTATTTGGATTTGCCCTGTAACCTTGCAGTTCAGCAATTAATAAAATATTTTCTAATAAATCATCAATACCCTCACCAGTTGCGGCCGAAATCTTATTAAATAAAGTATCGCCGCCCCATTCCTCTGGCATCAAACCATATTCAGAAAGCTCAGTCATTACTTTATCAGGATTAGCCCCAGGCTTATCCATTTTGTTAATAGCAACTATAATTGGAACATTCGCAGCCTTCGCATGATCGATTGCCTCTTTAGTTTGTGGCATAACCCCATCATCAGCCGCCACTATAATAATAACTATATCAGTAATACTTGCCCCTCTAGCACGCATTTCTGTAAAAGCTGCATGTCCAGGAGTATCAATAAATGTTATAACCTTATCATTATGCTTTACTTGATAAGCTGATATTGCTTGCGTAATTCCACCAGCTTCAGTTGAAACAACATCAGTTTTTCTAATCGCATCAAGTAACGTGGTCTTACCATGATCAACATGACCCATTATTGTAACAACCGGAGGTCTAGGAACTAAATCCTCTTCATTATCGATAACTTCAAACTCTTCAAAGTTAGCTACATTTGTTGTTTCTTCTTTTTTAAGTTCCTTATCATAATCAAGAACAAGAACTTCAGCATTTTCAAAAGAAATTGGACTATTTATATTAACCATAAGCCCTAAAGAAAATAGCTTTTTAATAAGCTCTGAAGCCGGAACTCCCATAGCCTCACCTAACTCACCTATTGTCATATTTTCTTTATAAAGTACTATTTTTTCATTTTGAGTAGGTGCGTTACTTTGCAATTTTTCCTTACTTTTATACATTTCTTTTTTCTTACGAGCAAAATTTTGCTTATCATCAGAAACTTTGTTTTCCGTCTTAATTTTATTTATCTTCTTAGCTGTTTTAGCTTTAGCCGCTTTCATTTCAATTTTTTCAGTTTCTTCCTCCATCTCTTCTTCGAAAGAGTCAGCATCATCTAAATTGTTATCAAGCATAATTATAGCTTCTTCACTAAGTTCATCATTTTCATCATTAACATCAATATCAAGCTCACGGCATTTATCTAAAATGTCCTCAACATTTCTATTAACATCAGTCGCATATTCAAGCACTGTCATCATATTAAGCACCTCTTTTCTATAATTTTAATAATTTATCAAGTTCATCAAACACCTCTATAGGCACTTCTACTTCTAATTGCCTATTTAAAATCTTAGTTTGTTTAGCCTTTTCAAAAACCTCTTTATCAATTTTTAAATAAGCTCCCCTACCATTAACCTTACCAGTAGGATCTACAACAACTCCATCAGCTGTTCTAACAACTCTAACAAGTTCTTTTTTAGGTAATTTTTCACGTGTAACAACACAAGTCCTCATTGGAATTTTTTTCATATTATCACTCCACAATACTTATACCATTAGCTCTAGCTTCCTCTATAGTTTGAACATCTATCTTATAATGTGTAAGTCTTGAAGCTAAACGAACATTAAGTCCTTTTTTACCAATAGCTAAAGATAAATTTTCCTTATCGACTACTACCATAGCCTTTTTCTCTTTTTCATCAGTAATAAATACGTGCAAGTTTTTAGCTGGACTTAAAGCATTTTCTATAAAACGAGCAGGATCACTATCATAAGGAATAACATCAATTTTCTCACCATTAAGTTCGTCGATAATTCTATTAATCCTACTACCTCGCTCACCAATACAAGACCCAACAGCATCGACATTCGGATTTTCAGAATAAACTGCAATTTTAGTTCTTACACCAGCTTCTCTAGCTACACTATAAACTAAAATAATGCCTTCATTTATTTCAGGAATTTCAAGCTCAAATAATCTTTTAACAAAACCAAATTGCTTTCTTGAAAGTAAAATAAGAGAACCCTTAGAATTACTTTCAACCTTAGTAATATAAGCCTTAATACTAAAGCCCATTTTTATAGTTTCTCCAGGAATAATCTCATTTTTTGGAAGTATTCCTTGAGTTCTACCTAAATCAATATAATAATTACGAACATCTTCCATTGAAACTATTCCTGTAACCATCTCATCTTGCTTGTCAGCAAATTCATCATTTATAACTTGCCTTTCAGCCTCTCTAATTTTTTGAACAACAACCTGTTTAGCGGTTGAAGCCGCTACCCTACCAAAATCTTTCGGCGTAACTTCTTTTTCAATAGTATCCCCAATTTTAATTCCTGGAACTTGCTTCAAAGCATCTTCTAAAGTAATATGAATCCTATCATCAAAAACAAATTCTTTTTCTACTACTTTTTCATTACCTTCCTCATCAGTAATAACCTCTGTCTCAAGTTTCCCTTCTTCTTTTTCATATTCCTTACTAAATACCACAGTTTTATAAGAGAAAATTTTTATTTCACCAGTTTCTCTATTAATATCTATCCTAACATTAGAAAGTGAATGATAATTTTTCTTATAAGCAGAAGTTAAAGCAAGCTCCATCGCATCATAAATTAAATCCTCATCAATTCCCTTTTCTTTAGCTAAATTTTCCAAAGCTATTTTAAACTTTTTACTCTCCATCACTATCACTTCCTTTTTCCTTTGAACAAACATCTAAAACATAGCTCTCACTTATTGGATCTTCCTTATCCAAAATTGGATTTACAATATCATTAACTTTAACACAATCACCAATATTTACATATCCATGTTTATCGATAACAAGTCTTAAAGTATTGACCCCATCTTCTTTACCATAAAATACTTCATCTAAAATATAGCCCGCTTCATTTATTTCTTCTTCCAATAGTTCACGTATCTTACTTTCCATAAATTACCCTCCTTACTACATTAAAGAGTGGGATAGCCCACTCTTTTCCTGCATGTCTACAAAAGATTATAGCACATTTTTCTACTTTTGGACACCCCTTATTTAAAATATATGAATAAATTCTCCAAATTATAATAAACAAATTTTGTAGATAATTCATAAATACATGCTATAATAATAATGGGTGATGATATGATTATAGAACAAACAAAAAATAGATGGAACTACATATTTAAAGGACTAAGTATAATATTTTTATATTTTTTTATAAGCATATTTAAATATATTCCGTTCGACCTACTCCACATAAATTCCATAGATATCAATAGTAAACTACTTATTGCATACAACCTACTTTTAGAAATAACTTTAATATATATAATATATCTAATATATAGAAAAGAATTTAAATTAGCCATCAAAGACATCAAAGAAAATCATAAAGAATACTTTACTAAATACTTTAAAATATACTTAATTGGCGTTATTATAATGATGCTTTCAAATATAATCATAAGTAAATATGGTGGTGGAATATCCGATAACGAAAGCGCGATTAGAGACGAATTTAAACTATATCCAATATATACCTTTGTATCCGCTGTCTTCCTCGCACCACTACTTGAAGAATCAATATTTAGATTAGGTATCAAAAGTATCTTTAAAAATAACATAATATATATAATTATGTCGGGCTTAATCTTCGGCGGTCTTCATTTATTGGGAATGCCTTTAAATAAACTGTTCCCACTTTATTTACTATCATACTGTAGTGAAGGATTTGCCTTCGCCTACATGATGAGTAAAACAAATAACGTATTAGTATCAACAGCCTTTCATTTTATGCATAATGGTCTAATTATGTCACTACAATTTTTCTTATTAATATTCACATAAATTTAACATATAAATTCAAAAATAACCCCACTAAAATGATATGAACCCCAATGATTTTGTCAATAAAATACTCTTATAATACCAACAAATATTAAACAAAAAAATCATTATTTTTCTACTTATATTTTCATAAAAAACTTTAGTCTTTTTTTCATGTGTGCTATAATTATCATAGGTGAAAAACATGGCAAAAAAAAAGAAAAAAAAATTTAAAATAATAAAATTAATTATAAAAACTATTTTTTTAATTGGACTAATTGCTGCTTACTCATACTACATAGAACCTAAATTAATAACCGTTCATGAATATAAAATTTCAAACGAAAATATTACAGATAACTTCAAAGGCTTTAAAATAGCTCACATAAGTGACATTCACTATGGTAGAGTTTTTAATAAAAAACAAATGGAAAAATTAATAAACAAAATTAATGAACAAAAGCCAGACATTGTAGTTTTAACAGGTGATCTAATTGATAAAGACACAAAAATAACCATTAAAATATCCGAAGAAATTAGTAAATATTTAAACAAAATAGAAGCTACAGCCGGCAAATACGCTATTAGTGGCGACCATGATTTAAAATTTGACGAATGGGAAAACATCATAAAAAATGGTGGCTTCACAAATTTAAACAACACATATGACACCATATATAAAGAAGGTTATAGTAACATGCTAATAGCAGGCACCAGTACTTTCAAAGATAAACAAAGCATCAACGACAAATTAAAAACAACAATAGAATATATTAACTCATTTGAAAAAGACGGACCAATATATAAAATATTATTAATGCATGAACCAGATTATATAGATGACCTCACTGATAACAAATTTGACCTCATTTTAGCAGGACATTCTCACGGTGGACAAGTTAGAACCCCATTTTGCCCAATAATTGTTCCAAACGGTTCAAAAAAATACTACAACAGTCACTATAAATTAGAAAACTCTGACCTTTATGTATCAAACGGTTTAGGTGTATCTAACTATAACTTTAGACTATTTAATACCCCATCTTATAACATATACCGCCTTACAAATAAATAAGCTCTTCAAAAAAAGAGCTTTTAATTTACTTCTCTAGCCGGAACTCCTACTACAGTCACATTATCTAAAACATCACTTAAAACCACAGCCCCTGCCCCAATTTTAACATTATTACCTATATTTATATTGCCAAGAATTTTAGCCCCAGAACCAATAAATACATTATCACCAACATTTGGATGCCTCTTACCACTTTCTTTACCAGTTCCACCTAACGTAACACCCTGATATATTATGACATTATCACCAATTATGCATGTCTCCCCTATTACCACACCAAAGCCATGATCAATAAACAAATTTTTACCTATCACCGCCCCAGGATGAATCTCAATACCAGTTTTCCTCCTTCCCATATAACATATCCACCTACTTAAAAAATAGCACCCTTTCAAATAAAAGAATCTAGCCACTTTATAATATATTAATATTTTAAAACCAGGTAGTAATAAAACTTCATACCATTTTTTTATCGAAGGATCATTATCCATGATAAACCTAATTTCTTCCTTTATAAAACGTACCATATATTTATATATATGAAACATTTATAAAGATAGTTAATTACATTAACTATCTTTATAACCTTACTGGTAATCCCTTACTCTAATGTCCATTTACTATCAAGCCAAAAAACATTTTTCTAAAATAGTATCTATTTCAGCATCTATCATAATTCTTATTGTTTACTATACCTGTTCCAAGCTCCTAGTTTTTTAACTTTAGGCTTGTCTTCTTTCTTAATTTTCCAATTATTAAAACTATTATCCTCAATTTCACGTAGCCTCTTTTTACACTCTTTTAACTTTGCAATCTGTTTTTGTATTTCCACTATTTCCATTTATTAATCCCCCTACTAAAAGAACCATTAAGTTCCTTCTGAAAATAATTTTAACAAATATCAAAAGAAAACTTTTAAACAATATTGACAACATAAAAAAACTACATAACTGTAGTTTTTAAAGCTTTAACCTTAGGCCTATCATCTCTAGCTATATTCATAAGCATTTCCGGACTATTTAAATAGTTTTGATAATCTTTAAATCTTGTAAATTCACTTTTTATCACTTCAAGCTCATCTATATTATCAGTATTTTTTGCTGCATACATAAGTAAAGAAAATACCTTTCTAAACCTAAGCGGAGCCGTACCAATAACAGCCTTAAATTTTTCAGAATAATACTCAAGTGAATTAAAACCATTATTCAAAGCAATCTTCAAAATTGTATCATCAGTAAATACAAGTGGATCTATACTATTGTAAACCCTTAAATAACTTATAAATTCACCAATAGTAAAACCTGTATACTTTTTAAATTCACGAATCAAATAAAACTTATTATAATGAAACATATCTGCAAGCTCATCTATACTTATATCTTCATTTATATTATATATTAAATATTCACAAATTTCCCTTATAACATTCTCATTCATAGATTTCTCCCCCTTTAGAAACCAACAAATTACTCAATAAAATTATAACATTTAAATAGAAATTGTCAATTTAACCATTCCAGTGACAAAACTAAAAACACAATATTTCCCCGCCTATTCATAATTTATAAAGTTATTGTAATTACAATTAAATTATTTCTAATTTTCAATTTCATAACCTAGCTTCTCTAAACAATTTTTAACTTCATCTAAATCTATTTCATTATCATATTTAATAGTAGCATTCTTTTCAGCAAGATAGACTTTTACCGATTTAACATTTGCTATATTATAAATTGCCTCTTCAACCATTTTAACGCAGTGTGCACAACTCATCCCATTAATTTTTATAACAATTTCCTTTTCAATATTTTTCATTAACATCATCTCACATTCCTAGAGTTTAAACATTCAATTTATTAAATTGCTCTACACCTTTTTTCATAAGATATAAATATAATACCAAATCAAGTATAAGCGCTATACCTATTCCAACTCCCATTATCATTAATGGCGCTGTCCCCTTTTCAATTAACGAAGATATAATAAAAAACGAAATAAATACACCTAATAGGCCTATTGCTACCGACACAAATGAACTAACACTTTGCTTAACTATTTCTGCACTATTTTCAAAATCAAGCTTAGGATATCTTAAATTAATGATTAAACCAATTAACCCTGACAAAATAGAAAAAATAACAGTTTCTAAAAGAATTAGTAAAAATTCTAAAATACCAAATTGTAACCTAATAAAAATTAAAAAATCCCCAATAATAACTAACGGTATTGTTATAATTAAACTTGCATATAACTTAGATTTTAATATTTCCTCAGTCTTAACTGGAAAAGACTTTAAAATATTAAAATTTCTTCCCTCTAAACTTATCATTGAACTAGTAATTGAAGTTGTTAATAAAACTAATATGATAATTAAAAAATTATAAGTAGAAAGATTTTTTAAAAATAAATCAATAGAAATAATATCAGTTGACTTAATAGTATCAACAATCAAATTAAACTTTACAAAAACAGAAATTGCCAATATTAGATACAAAACAAGTCCAAATCCCGCATTAATTATAAATACTGGTGTATTAAAAAATGTAGAAAACTCCTTTTTTATTAATGCCCATGTTTGCGATTTTACTTTCACTTCTATACATTTACTACTCTTAACCTTACGTGATGTAACTACACTTTTCATTCTAGTATTAATTTTAAAATATACCTTACTTAAAACAAAAATACCAACTACTAATAATGCAATATTAATTAACATAAATACCAATAACTTGGTAATATCAAATTTAACTACTAAATCAGCATACACTCCAGCAGGATAATATATTTTTGAAATAATATCATTTAAACCTTTAGCATTCTGAACCAAATCTATTAAAAATTTATCCATATTCATTGAAACATACATTACCCCAATAAATATTAACATTGTTAATATTATCTGAAAAAAATTTTTATATTTAAATCTACTAGATAATCCCGTAGTAATAGCACCAATAATACATGATACTACTATTGGAATTATTGGTAAAAATAATATCATAATAAAAGACGTTAAAAAGAAAAACATATCAGCCTTAGCCCATCTTAAATATGCCATAATTACTGGTACTAAAAATAATGAATTGAATATTAATTCAAAAACATAGAATTTAAATATTCTAACAAATAAAACAGTTGATTTTTTTATCGGAAGCGAAAGAAGTAATTGATCATCTTTACAATTAAATATTAAAGTTCCAGATTTATATATTCCTTCTATTAAAGTAAACATTGAAATGCCTACTACAAAAATTGATAAAGCAATATATTCCAAACCTACACGGTCCAATTTTTCTAATATTATATTAGCATTAGACCATATAGTAAACATTAACCAAAAAGCTATAAATAATGGTAAAACTTTTCTTTTAGAAGAAGCCTTAGAATTAATCTTAAAAACATTCATACCACTAGTCATACTTGCTTTTATAAGCGATACTAATTTCTTCATTATCTTTCCTCAAGCTCTAAGAATACTTTTTCAAGAGATTTATCTCCCTTAATATCTTTCATATCACCAGACTTTATCAATTTACCATTTTTAATAATAGCAACTCTAGAACATATTTTTTCAGCGACATCTAAGATATGTGTTGAATAAAACACTATTTTCCCCTCTTTAACTAATTCATTTAATATTTCCTTAATATCATGCACAGCTTTAGGATCCAGACCTACAAAAGGCTCATCCATAATGAGTATTTTAGGATTATGAACAAGCGCCGAAATAAGTACTATCTTCTGCTTCATACCATGTGAATAACTATCGATAGTATCATTTAATTTATCTTCCATTTCAAATAATTCTGCATACCTCTTAATATTTGCTTCTCTTGTTTCTTTGTCAATTTCATACATATCACATATAAAATTAACATAATCAATTGCCTTCATATGTTCATATGTCTCAGGATTATCTGGCACAAAAGCCATTAACTTTTTACACTCAACTGGATCAGTTTTAATAGATTTACCATCTATTAAAATATCACCTTCATCAAAATCATGGATTCCCACAATAGATTTAATAAGTGTCGTTTTACCAGCACCATTATGTCCAATAAACGCAAAAATATCACCATCATTTACTGTGAAAGAAACATTATCAATTGCTTTTTTATCACCGTATTTTTTAGTTACATTTTTAATTTCTAACATATATCCTCCATTTCATTCACATTATATCATAACTTTTACTAATCAAATACATTACATTTTTTTGTTTACAAATAAATTCTATCAACCAAATCTTGAAATAGTCTTGAATTTTTAAAATCATAAAAAAAAAAGGATTTCTTCTATCCAATTTGACTTGCTCTTATATTTATTATTTTGAATAGTTATTCTCCATAATTTTTTGCGACATATTACGTACTATTGCAGAATTAATTCTTTTCATTTGCCTAAAAGTTGATTTATCAATTCCATCAGGTCCTTTTGTAAAAAAATTACAATACTCAATATATAATGAAAAGAAATCTTTAACTGATAACGATTTTAAATAATCTAAATACTCCTTAATTTTAATATCATTTAAATCAACATAACTATACAAACTATCTATTTCATCAACTATTTGTTCTTTTAAAATAACACTTTCTAATGATAAAAGAAAGTTAGAAGAACTATTTACATAATCATCTATTAACACTTTATTAAAAGCAGCACTTCTAAAAATACCCTTAAAATCATTAACATAACCATTATAAGCAGTAGGTTCATGAGAAATATTTGGCTCAAGATAATCCATTATCTGCATAGCTAAATTTTCCGTTACCATCTCATTAAATATTTCACCATTGTTTGCTATTTCATCACTAAGTTTACCATCAACTAATTGATATGAAGTTATATTAAAACCACTTCCAACTATGGCCTTGTTATCCTCTATTTTTAATTTTCCATATGTAGAAATAACATGACAAAGTTCATGAACCAAAGTTGATAAAGCATTTTGACTATTAATAGAAATACCTACAGCAAAATTTTGATGTATTTGATTATTACTATATGTATAATAATCTTCCATAAATCCACCACCTTCAGCTATGGCAGAAATATTATGATTAGTACCATCATTTATAATTTGGTTTAAAGTATCAGTAGCACTCAAAGCATCATTATACTTAAAAACAAAAGTATTATCTACTGCATCTAGTACTAATTGTATATACTTATCACCTAACACATTTATAAATGCATTTATAACATTATCAAATATTTGTAGCATTTCGTCACTATAACCATATTTGTTTTTTAAACTAATTAAATAATCTTGCATACCATCACATCCTATATCCATTATACCAAAAAATGGCTATTTCCGGCCAAGCATTTAATCATTCTTTACTTTAATTACAGTTTTTATTGACCTAAAGCTAAAACTAAAACAACTTATTTTTCTTTATCTTTATCCCATACTGTTCTTATTGTTTTATCATTGAATAACTTATTAATTAAATACATTTTATCTTGATTCATTAGCATCTTCCTTTCTTACTATTTCTAACTTATAGTTCATTGCTTCTAATAATTTAATAAACGTTCCTAAAGATATAGAATGCAAATTTCTTTCCGGTCTAGCTGTTGTTGATCTAGCTATACCAACTCTTTTTGACAATTCTGACTGACTAATATTTGATTCATTTCTTAATTTTATATATTCACATATTAAATCAAATTTACCTTCATGAGCATCTTTCATCATTCTTATAAAATTCTTT
>CAMOSR010000025.1 GCA_946625165.1 uncultured Bacillota bacterium | reverse complement strand
CACCAGTTTTAGCTTGCATATTAAAATAATATATTTTGCATTAATTATAATTGAGATATTATTATCATTAAATTATTACAAAAAAAATATTATTAACATGCAAAAAATATTAAATGGCGACACACAAATTAAAGCAATACTTGATACCCAGTATGGTGAAGTTACCTTATCAAATTCATACAGTATGAATAATAAAATTAGGACCCTCAATATAGATGGAGGATACGAGTCAGCAACATATTTAGACAAAGATAAACGCACTGATCTTGTTTATAAATATACAAAATATTATGATATGCTGTTTAACTCAAAAATAGAAATTAATAATGTCCTTATGATAGGCGGTGGTGGGTATTCATATCCAAAGTATTTTATCAGCCACTATTTAAACAAAAAAATAGATGTTGTTGAAATAGACGAAGATATAACTAGAATTGCCAAAAAATATTTTTATTTAAGCGAAACAATAGACAAGTATGATGCTAAAAAAAGAATAAAAATATATAACGAAGATGGAAGAACATATTTAAATAGAAATACCAAAAAATATGATGCTATACTTAATGACGCCTTCTCTGGCATAGTCCCACCAAAGACACTAACAACAAAAGAAGCCATCAGTAAAATTAAATCATCATTAAACAAAAACGGGATATATTTAACAAATGTAATAGGTTCAATTGAAGGAAAAAACTCAAAATTCTTAAAATCAGAGATAAAAACATTATATACTGCCTTTAAAAATGTTTACATCATCCCTTGTAATTCAATTTATAAAGATGAAAATCAAAATTTAATGGTTATTGCAACAGATGACGATTTGAATTATGAAAATAGTTATAATACTACTATAACGGATGAAGATATTATACTAACCGATAATTACTGCCCAGTAGATTCGCTAGTAACACAAATTTAAAATAGTCACCCTATAAAAAAGAAAGGAAATATTATGAATATTATATTAGGTATTATAAGCGTTTTTGTAACATTTGGTTTAACTGTAATTTCAGAAAAATTATTTAAAAAAGAAGGACTATATGCATGGATTAGTAGTGCGACAATTATTGCTAATATTATAATATGCAAAAGCATAGATTTATTATCTTTTAAAGTAAATTTAGGAAATGTATTATTTGCATCAAGCTTTCTAGCAACAGACATCATGAATGAAAAATATGGTAAAGAAGAAAGTAAAAAAGCAATTATGCTTGCCGTTTTTTCCCAAATAGTTTTTATTATATCTACTCAGATAGCATTATTATATAAACCAAACGACATTGATTTTGCACAATCTAGCATGAAGACAATATTCAGCATTAATTTAAGAGTTAGTATTTCAAGCATTTTTATGTACTATGTAAGTAATATGTTTGATATATACTTATATGAAAAAATCAAAAAGAAATTTCCAAATAAATTATGGCTTAGAAATAATGTATCCACAATGATTTCAAACTCACTAGAAAATTATTTATTTGGCATTCTTGCATTCACAGGAGTATATAACCTGACAACTATTTTAGAGCTAACCACAGTAGCTTCTATCCTAGAAATAATCATTGCCGCTTTAGATACACCGTTCCTATATTTATCAAAGTATAAAAAACCATTGACTAAATCCAAAAAAATGCATATAATTTAAGTGTAATGAAAAGCGATGACGGGCTTGGAAACCAAGAGCTATATACTAAGAGTGATTCTTCTAGAATAAATAAGGTGGAACCGCGGCAAAAACCGTCCTTATAATTTCTAGGAGTTTTTTATTAAAAGGAGGAAAAATATGGAAAAATTAACAATGGATGAAATGGTGAATTTATGTAAACAATATGGGTTCATATTTCAAGGAAGTGAAATATATGGGGGCCTTGCCAATACTTGGGACTATGGCCCACTAGGATCAAAATTAAAAAATAACCTTAAAGATTCATGGAGAAGATATTTTATAAGGAAAAGAAAAAACGCTTATGAAATAGACGCTGATATATTAATGAATCCTGAAGTTTGGGTTGCATCAGGTCATGTAAGTTCATTTTCTGACCCTCTAGTTGACTGTAAAGAATGCAAAACAAGACATAGAGCTGATAACCTAATAGATGACTTTGACAAAAATGCTCATGCCGACGGTATGACAGAAGATGAAATGATTAAATATATAAAAAATCATAAAATACCATGTCCAAAATGTGGCAAATCAAATTTCACTGACATTAGAGAATTTAACTTAATGTTTGAAACTAATAGAGGTGTTGTTAAAGATGCTAAAAGTAAAGTATACTTAAGACCAGAAAACGCTCAAGGTGAATACGTAAACTACTTAAGTGTTAAAAGAACAACAAGAAGTAATTTGCCATTTAGTATTGGTCAAATAGGAAAAGCCTTCAGAAATGAAATTACTCCAGGTAATTTCACATTTAGAACAATTGAATTTGAACAAATGGAATATCAAACATTCGTAAAACCAGGGGCAGACTCCGAAACTTATGAATATTTCAAAAACTACGCTAAAAATTACTTTATAAGTTTAGGAATAAATGAAAACAAATTAAGATATCATGATCATGAAAAACTAGCTCATTACGCTAAAGAAGCGTGTGATATTGAATACGAATTTCCATTTGGCTGGGGCGAAATAAACGGAACTCATAATAGAACAGACTTTGACTTGAAAAGTCATCAAATACACTCGGGTACATCTATGGAATTTATCGACCCAGAAACAAATGAGAGGTATATTCCGTATATTATTGAATCAACAGTTGGTATAGATAGATTAGTTTTAGCAGTACTATTTGATTCATACGATAAAGAAGAAGACGGAAGAGAAGTTATGAGATTTTTACCAGCCATTGCTCCATATAAAGTGGCTATACTTCCACTTATGAAAAAATTCCATACAAAAAAAGCCGAAGAACTATTTGATAAATTATCAGACTACTTTGATGTCACATATGATGCCTCTGGAAGTATTGGGAAAAGATATAGAAGAGAGGATATCATGGGAACACCATTTTGCATAACAGTAGATGATGACACTTTAGAAAAAGGCACTGTTACTGTTAGAGATAGAGACACAATGGAACAAATAACTATAAACATAGATGAAATAGTAGATTATATAAATGACAAAATCAGATATTAAATCTGATTTTTTGTAAATAAATTGTATAATTAATAGTAAAAAATATGCAAAATATTTTTTTGTGGTAAAATAAAAATAAGGTGATGGTATGCAAGGATATAAATCAGGCGAAAGCTTTATAGACCATATATATCAAGAGCTTATAAATAGTGAAGAAGTAAAAAAAGCAATTGCAAGAAAAGGCGTTAATCCAGACAGTAGAGAAACAGCCGTAAAAATATATATGGAAAGAATAGAAAAAGCCCACGATACTCCAAGAAAAATAGAAATATTAAAAGCATTTTATTATAGAAAATATGTCATAGATCATCTTCCAGAAAGTTATATTATGCTTCAGTGGAAAATAGCACGCGAACAAGGACAAGGCAATATTAGAATAACTGAAGAACGAAAAAACGAATGGTTAAGACAAATACAAGAAAATCAAAAAAAATCTATAGATAGATGGATAGATTACTTAAATAACGAAGACGCCATGTATCCAACGTGGTTTAAGTTTTATGCCTTTCAAGGGATGCTAAAACTAGGACAGTTTGATAAAGAAAAGAAAAAATTTAGAAAAAGAACAAAAGATACAACAAGCCCATTTATCTCTGTAAACCCAGAAATATTAAGCCAAATGTATACAATGCTTTCAAAATTGACAAGCAATAAGACGCTGACTTTCGAAGAGATAAAAGCCCTAGAAAATGGCGAAAGCTTCCAAAAATTATATACATATTTATTAATTCAAATGGAAGAACAAAAAGCAATAAGGGCAAGCGGAATAGCAGGGAAATGGATAAAATATGAGCAAGGAGATAATTATCAAGAACTTTGGAAAAGCCTTCAAGGAAAAAATACCGGCTGGTGCACAGTTGGAGAAGATGTATGCAAAAAGCAAATAAAATTAGGAGACTTTTATGTATACTACACATATGACGAAAATGGAAATCCAACCGAACCAAGAATAGCCATAAGAATGGAAGGACAATCTAAAATAGCTGAAGTAAGAGGAATAGGAAATGGTCAAAATTTAGAATCCGAAATGATAGAAATTGCATCGAAAAAACTATCAGAATTTCCAAATAAAGAGGGAGAAAAATATCAAAAAAAAGCTCATGACATGAGTTTACTTACAAAAATAGAGAGAAAAACAAATAATAATGAAGAACTAACTTATGAAGAAATAGTATTTTTGTATGAATTAAAATCATATATAAGTGGATTCGGTTTGTATGATGATCCAAGAATAGGTGAAATAATAGGTAAGAGAAATATTCAAAGTGATTATGATAGCCTAACAGATTTTAATGACAAAGTGGCCTTCTTATTAAGAATAGCGGGTTATCAAATTAATAAAGGCTTTGCTATTAACGAATATGATGTAATTATAGAAGCAGTAAAACAAAACATTCATGTATTAGAATATGCAAAAGAAGAATTAAAAAAAGACCGTGGGTTTGTGCTAGAAGCCGTAAAGCAAAACGGTTTTGCACTACAGTATGCTGATGGAGAATTAAAAAAAGACCGGGAAATAGTGTTAGAAGCCGTAAAAGAAAATGGCCTTGCACTACAGTATGCTGATGAAGAATTAAAAAATGACCGGGAGTTTGTGCTAGAAGCCGTAAAACAAAATGGCCTTGCACTAAAGTATGTAAAAGAAGAATTAAGAAAAGACTGGGAAATAGTGCTAGAAGCCGTAAAACAAAATGGTCTTGCACTAAAGTATGCAAAAGAAGAATTAAAAAATGACAGGGAAATTGTATTAGAAGCAGTAAAAGAAAATGGCCTTGCACTACAGTATGCTGATGAAAAATTAAAAAAAGACCGGGAAATAGTGTTAGAAGCCGCAAAAGAAAACGGTTTTGCACTACAGTATGCCGCAGCAGAACTAAAACATGATAGGGCTATTAGAAGTGAAAGCCGAAGAAACAAATAATATAACCCCATAAAAGTGTCAAAAAGTGTATTTTATTTTAAAAATATATCAAAAAATAAAAAGAAATGTAAAAAACATTTTCTTTTTTTGCTTTTTATGTTAAAATTATCTATAGTAAAAGATTATAAATACAAGGAGGATATTTATGGGACTTATTAAAAAAATGATGGGTGAAGATGAACCAATCTTTACAGACCCAGATAAAAATAAATACTATGACTTAAAACCTGAAGAAGCTTTAGAAGACGGTAATTCTAAAATGATTTTATTAGAGCCCAGAGCTTATTCAGAATCGCAACAAATAGCCGATCACTTAAAGAAAAGAAATACAGTTGTTGTAAACTTAAAAAGAGTAACCCCTGAACAAGCTAAAAGAATAGTTGATTTCTTGAGTGGTACAATATATGCAATTAATGGTGATCTGCAAAAAATTGGTGGAGGAATTTTCCTATGTACACCAAATAATGTAAATGTTCAAGGAAAAATAACTGGTGAAACCGAAGGAAAAGGCATTCACGATAATGACGATATTAATATAGAGTGGTAAGAGTAAAAGAATATAGAGGCATAAGGGCCGATGAGAGGTAGAGTTTATGGAAAAATTTAATAGAACTCTTAGAGGGTATGACCCAGAAGAAGTAAATAACTTTTTAGATGAAGTTATTGGAAGAGTTGAAAAACTAGTCACGGACGTTAACGCAAAAAATGAACTGTTAAAAGAAAAAGACGAACAGATAAAAATGCTTGAAAGCAGATTAGAAGAAAATAGCGGTTTACAAGAAAAAGTTGAACAATATGAGAGAATGGAATCGACATTAAACAAAGCTATTTTTATGGCTCAAAAGACCTCAGACCAATTAAAAGTAGCTGCTCATCGTGAAAGTGAAATAATTTTAGACGACGCCAAAAAGAATGCAAGTAGAATAGTTAACGAAGCCCTTCTTAGAGCAGAAAAAATTGAAAACGATGCCTCTAATACCAAGAGAAATGTTAATATCTTAAAAAGAAGACTTAAAAATATTATCGAATCACAATTAGAAATAATTGATGACATTGATCAGTTAGATATATAAACGCATATGACGGAGACGATATGCTTATAATAAGTTTTATAGAGAACTGAAGCTAGGTGAAATTCAGTAAACTTTAAAGCATATAAATCACTCTAGATGCTTTTTTTTGAAATAAAGTAGGAAAAGACGGTAACGCGTTATAGTTAAAAAGAGTATATATTTATAAAATAAGGTGGTACCGCGGCTAACTCGTCCTTAACTAGGATGAGTTTTTTCTTGTTTTACAAGGGAAAAACATATTGTTTTAAACATTTAAGTATGCTATAATTAAAAGAAATGACGAATATATTAAAAAGAAGGAGATAAATTATGGAAGATTATAAAGACACATTATTAATGCCACAAACTGAATTTAAAATGCGTGGTAATTTAGCTGAAAATGAAGTTTTACAAAGACAAGCTTGGGAAGAAATGGACTTATACGGTCTAATTAAAGAAAAAAACAAAGGAAACAAACCATTCGTTTTACACGATGGGCCACCATACGCCAATGGAAACATCCATCTAGGACACGCCCTAAACAAAATATTAAAAGACTTCATTAACCGTTCAAAAATGATGGAAGGCTATTACGTAGAATTTATTCCTGGTTGGGATACCCACGGACTTCCAATTGAACAAGCCATAACTAATAGTGGTGTTAATAGAAAAGAAATGAATTTGGCCGACTTTAGAAAATACTGTTATGAATATGCCTTAAAACAAGTTGATACTCAAAGAGAAGACTTTAAAAAGCTAAACGTTATTGCTGATTGGGATCATCCATATATTACTTTAAGTCCACAGTTCGAAGCAAGGCAGATTGAAGTATTTGCTAAAATGGCTCAAAAAGGATTAATATTTAAAGGCTTAAAACCAGTATACTGGTCACCAAGTAGTGAAACAGCCCTAGCTGAGGCCGAAATTGAATATAAAGATAGAAAAGATCCATCTATTTACGTACCATTTACCGTAGAAGAAGGTAATGGAGAAATTCAAAAAGGAGATAAATTAGTTATTTGGACAACAACACCTTGGACATTGCCAGGCAATACCGGGGTATGCGCCGGAGCTAACTTCGATTACTCTAGAGTTAAAGTAAATGACAACATTTATATTGTTGCAACCGAATTATTAGAATCATTAATGGAAGAATTTGGCTTTGAAAATTACGAAGTATTAAATACTTTCAAAGGTGAAAACTTATTAAATGTCAAATATAAACATCCATTTATGGATAGAATAAGCCCAGTAGTAACAGCTGATCACGTTACTTTAGATACAGGAACAGGCTTAGTTCATACCGCACCAGCCTACGGTGTAGACGACTTTAATGCCGGCAAAAAATATAACTTAGAAATGGTAAACGGCGTTAACGACCAAGGCATTTTAAACGAAGAGTCAGGTATATTCAGCGGCTTATTCTTTGAAGACGCCAATAAAGAAGTTGTTAAATGGTTAGATGAAAACGGATATTTATTAAAATTAAAGTTCATCACACACTCATACCCACACGACTGGAGAACAAAAAAACCAATCATCTTTAGAGCAACTACTCAATGGTTCTGTAACGTCGATAAAGTTAAAGAAGAAATCTTAAATGAACTTGAAAACAACGTCAAATTCCACACCGAGTGGGGTAAAACAAGAATGTACAACATGATAGATGGTAGAGGAGACTGGTGCATTTCAAGACAAAGAGCTTGGGGAGTACCACTTCCAATATTCTATAATGAAGATGGCTCAGAAATCTTAGACTATGATGTTATGATGCACGTGGCAGATTTATTTAGAGAGCACGGATCTAACGTATGGTTCGAAAGAGATGCTAAAGATCTACTTCCAAAAGGCTATACTAACCCAGCTAGTCCAAATGGTAACTTTACTAAAGAAACCGATATAATGGATGTTTGGTTTGATTCAGGAACTTCATTTGCTGGAACCTTAATTGAAAGAGGAATGCCATTCCCAGCTGACGTATATATTGAAGGCTCTGACCAATATCGTGGTTGGTTCAACTCTTCAATAATCTGCAGCGTATCTGCTTATGGAAAAAGTCCTTATAAAGAACTTATTTCAGCCGGTTTTATCGTTGATGGTAAAGGCTTAAAAATGAGTAAATCTGGTAATAACTCAGTATCACCACTAGAAGTCGTTAATAAACAAGGCTCAGACATTCTAAGATTATGGGTTGCCAGCGTTGATTATACAGAAGACGTTAAATTTAGCAATGAATTATTAACTCAAGTTCAGGAATCATATAGAAAAATTAGAAATACCTATAGATTTATGTTAGGAAACCTATTCGACTTTGACCCAGAAAAAGAAATGATTCCATATGACAAAATGCCATCAGCAGACAAATACATTCTAAATAATCTAAATGAATTTGTCGAAAATGTCCGAAAAGCATATGATAACTATAATTATGACGAAATCTATAAACTAGTTAATAATTACGTAAATAATTTATCTAATTTCTATTTAGACTTTACTAAAGATATCTTATACATCGAAGAAGCTGATGGACTAGAAAGAAGAAGCGTCCAAACAGCATTATATAAAATAGTACTTGCTTTAGTAAAATTGATGGCTCCAATCTTACCTTATACATCAGAGGAAGTTTATAAATTGCTTCCGGGTAAAAAAGAAAAAAGCGTTCATTTAGAAAGATTTCCAGAAGTAGAAAACTACAAAAATAGTGAAGAACTTATGGAAATGTGGGATCTATTCTTCAGTATCAAAGATGACGTTTATAAAGCTTTAGAAGAAGCGAGAAATGAAAAAATTATCGGTAAATCTCTAGAAGCTAAAGTATATTTAAATTTATTAGATGAAGATAAAGAAACCTTAAAACCAATTATTACTAATCTAAAACAATTATTTATTGTTTCGGATGTTGTAATAACTGCCGAAGATTTACCAAAATATGAATACTGCAAAGTTAAAATTCAAAAATTCGAAGGCGAAAGATGCGAAAGATGTTGGAACTACTTTAATGAAGAAGATTTAACAAATCATCTATGCCCAAGATGTCAGACTGTCATAGAAGAAAAGAATTAGAAAAAAATCTAATTCTTTTTTAATTATTCTTATTTTTTATAAATTCTCTAAGCATCTTAGTTAAAGCCCTTTTTTCTATCCTTGAAACATAGCTTCTAGAAATACCCATTTCTTTAGCAATCTCCTTTTGTGTTATTTCATTCTCATTATTTAAGCCATATCTTTTAATTATAATCTTTTGTTCCCTAGGTGATAATACAGTAAAATACTTTTTAAGCAGTTTAATATTATCTTGTGTATGAATATCCAAGGCAAAATCAGGATTGGGCGTTTTTAAGATATCTAAAAACGTTATGGCATTGCCTTCTTTATCAAAGCCTATTGGTTCATCAATACTTATATTTTTACTATTTTTCTTATTAGCTCTAAAAAACATCAGTATTTCATTTTCAATACATCTAGCACAATAAGTGGTAAGCCTTGTCTTGTGTTTAAAACTATAGCTATCAACCCCTTTAATTAAACCAATAGTTCCAATACTTATTAAATCATCAGAATTTTCTGCATTATGATCATATTTTTTAACAATATGTGCGACTAATCGCAGATTGTGTTCTATTAGTTTGTTTCTGGCTTCCTTATCACCCATATTAGCTTTCTTAATACATTCCTCCTCCTCATCTCTAGGTAATGGATCCGGAAACACATTATTAGAATAAGAAGCCGTAAAAAAATAGAAATCTTTAAATAATATTTTTAAAAGTTTAATCATGCTAAAAACCAACTCCCTGCTTAAGTATATGAATTAAAAATATATAAATTAATTTTTAGTAAAAAGAAAATCAGAGTGTTATTGAGTATATATAATATTTAAAAGAAGAAGTTCTACCATATAAAAGGCATAATTAAAAAGATATATAAAACTGCTAAATAAAATTAAAATAACAAAAAACGCTAGAAGAGAATAAATAATAAAAAAACCTCCATATTAATAACAAAGGAGGAATAATATGACACAAAAAGAATTACTTTATTTAGAAGATGCAATTGGACATGAAAAAAATATCATAACCATATGTGAAGATACCATTAAAAATTTAGAAAATCAAAATTTAATTTCTTTCTTGCAAAATGAACTAGAAGGGCATAAAACTACCAAAGAAAAATTGATGAATATGTTGGAGGTAAAAGCTAATGAATGATCAAGTTTTAATGGATAATTATTTATTAATTCTTAAAAGTACAGTTGAAGTATATGTCCACGGAACATTAGAAAGTTCTAACCAAGATATAAGAAACATTTTAAAAGAAGGTTTAGATGAAATCCTGAAACATCAAGCAAGAACATATGATGAAATGACTAAATACGGATGGTATCAAGTTAACAATATAGATAAATCTACTATAAATCAAACTTTAAATAAACTAAAAAATCAAAATTAAAACACAACTAAAGTTGTGCTTTTTACATTAAATGATTTACTAAATAAAGAAGCCAGCTAGCGCCTATAGCTGCGGTAGTTGCCGCAAGTTGCAAACACGCAACAAACGATAATACTATCTCTCCAATATCAGAGCTATCAGCTTGTGTATTTTTAGGTGCGCCAGGTAATGATTTTACAAGTTGTTTTGCATGTGTTGATATGCTAGTACCAGAGGCTTGCTTACTTTCATTATCATAATTATATAATTCCCTTATTTTTTTAAGGGCATCTAAACTCACACCATTTATATTTAAAGTGTTTTCCATCGGATCTGCTGAAGACAATATAGAACTAGGCTCTGACTTAGAGCCATCATCCGAAAAATCATAATTATTTAATGTATAATCAGGATTAGGTATATTTTGTTCATACTTATTATATCCTTCGAGTTCATTAAGCATACTATCAAGTTTTTGCCTTTGATCAGCAACCCTTTTATCAAACTCTTCTTCATTGGGTGAGAAACTAAATTTATTATCCATAAGGAAGCCTCCTTTACCATAATAAAAGTATACTACAAAACAAATGATTTTTCAATTTATTTTATGTCCAGAAATAAGTGTTTACTAAAATTTTACTATTATTTTAAAAACAGTACTTGACAATGCCAAGTAGTAGATGTACAATGAGGTAAAGAAGGTGATCTATGAACTCGCAATTTAAAAAAGGCGTCTTAGAACTAATCGTCTTACTTTCAGTTAGTAAAAGAGATATGTATGGATATGAACTTATATTAGAAGTATCAAAAGTTGTTGACGTTAATGAAGGAACGATATATCCATTGTTAAAAAGGCTAACTAATGAAAATTATTTTGAGACTTATCTAGTGGAGTCAACCGAAGGACCATATAGAAAATACTATAAAATAACTATACTTGGAAAAAAAAGACTAAAAGAACTAAAAGAAGGATGGAATGAATTTAGCGCATCAGTTTGTAATTTTATTAAGGAGTGTGGGAAAGATGAATAAAGAAAAATTTTTAAAAGAGTTAGAAAAAAGATTATCAATTTTAAATGAAAAAGAAAAACAAGATATTATAAATGAGTATAAAGATACCATCGAAGAAAAAGTGAAGCACGGTCAAAAAGAAACTGAAGCAGTAAAAGACTTTGGTGATATGGATGAACTTGTCGGTGGCATATTAAGCGCTTATAAAATAGATCCAAAGTATAATAAAGAAATCGACTTTAAAAAGTTTTTAAATGATGGTGAAAATTTGATAAAAGAAGCAGCTGACAAATTGGCGTCTGCTGCTAGAGAAATGGCCGATAATTTTAAAAACAACCAAGACATAAATTTATCTTTAGTATTCGAAATACTCATAAAGGTGTTCTTTACATTACTAATTGTTGGACTTTTAAGAATTCCGTTTGCTATTTTTACCCATCTTGGAAACTACGTTTTTGAAACATTGCTTACCCCAGTAGATTCTATTGCAAAGATACTGTGGACGATTTTCCTAGGCATAATATATTTAGTTTTAATCGCACTTATAGTATCATCCATGTTTAAACAGTATTTTAAAAAAAATGGAGAAAATTCCCTAAATAGTAATGATAAAGTAAATAAAATACACGAAGAAGATAAAAACAATAGTGAGCAGAAAAAAGAAACCAAAACGAGTTTCCAAAAAACTAGTCAATCCCTAACATCCATATTAATGATAGTTGTTAAAGTTTGGGCCGTATTATTTGTTGTTATACCACTAGTATTTGCAACCGGAAGTTTTATAGGAGCTGCATTAATATCATTGTATTATTGGACTTATGGTATTGATTTACTTGGATTAACAACCTTGTTATTGGGCATAAGTTTAATATTTATTTGGCTTACTAAGATAGTTCTAAATATTCTTCAGGGCAAAAAAAGTTCAGCAGTTTATTTATTAATAAGCGGCATCGCGTTATCAATAGTAGGTGGCTTCTTATTTGTGAGTATGTTAATGAGCATTGATTACTCAAATGACATTCCTGCATCCTATGAACTTGAAACTGTAGAAAACACATATACCACAGATAAAAAAGTATATATTGATGATCATAATAATGATATAAAAAAGATCGCCGATGAAACTATGGCCGATAACACTTTTAAAATAACTGCCCATTATGATCAAAAACTTTACAATGTAAAAATAAATCAAATTTCTAATTACACATTTACTGAAGAAACATGTGAAGAAGATAATTTATGTGGATTATATAATTACTTTAGTATACATAATGAAGAAAAAGATGGATTTAAAACAGCCAAAACAAATTATAAAAACTTCATAAAAGATTTAAAAAACAAAAAAGTATACAATTATAACAAACTATATGAACCCAAAATAGAAATAACCGCAAACTCTAAAACCTTAAATATAATAGAAGTAGACTAATTTAATGGAAGCGCTAGCCAGTGCTTTCTTTTTCATATTTAAATATGAAAATAATTGTTAAAGTATATTTATATAAAGCTCGCACTTGATACAATTTACTTGACGATAACTATAATTTTTTTTATAATAAATTTATAGAAAAGGGCTGATAAAATGAGCGAAGAAGAAATAAAAGATTCAAGAATTGAAATGGAATTTTTAAATCCTGTATATGATATCATTAATGAAGCTATTAACTATACCACGCAAAAATATCATTATAAAGAATATGATTTAGTAAAACTAATAATGATGATATATGATGGTAATTATAAATATTTAAGCAATGATAATGAATATCGCGATCAGTTTAAACTCTTAGATGAATATTTTAAAAAAGAATATAATCATAATATTATTACTTTTGAAATGCTGAAAACCATCGTAAATTTAAAAGGAACAAAAGAATATTATAGTTTAATGAAGGAAATTGCCTCTATTGAAAAAATACTTAGAACAAATGATGAAAATCCAGCTGAAGACTTATGCTTGCTTTCATTTCCTATTGAAAACAAAAAATATGATGACATAATGTATTTAATAGAAAAGAATATAAGTGTCAAATATGCAGTATCCATTATATATGACAAAATTAAAACGAAAAAAAATGAAAATTGACAAGATATATCAATATCTATATAATACTAATACTTTATTAGAAAGGAAGTTTTTATGGAAAATTCTAATAATGAAATTGAAAACCTACTTATTATATGTGCCGCTGATGAAGGAAAATTAAAAATTTTACTTAAGAAAAGAGAAAAAGAACCATACTTTGGTTATTGGATTTTGCCAGGCGAATTTATAGATACTGAAACAACGTTAG
>CAMOSR010000024.1 GCA_946625165.1 uncultured Bacillota bacterium | reverse complement strand
AGCAGATAAAGATAGAAATATTATTATTAAATTTAGATATGATATTCTAGATACTCATACTTTTAAATATGAAGATAATAGAGTTCATAATCCATATGGAAGAAAAGGAAAAGATTAATTATTTTCTTTATTTCCAAACGAATAAATTGTATATGCTAAAAATATCATAATAATTTGGTATAAAATTACATTAACTACTACATTTACTACTGTAGGGATTTTTAATCCTATATATCCGAATCCACATCCAACACCAATGCAAATAAATCCAGTAATAACATTTAATAAAGTCCTTTTCTCTTTTTTATCATCTTTAGTAAACGGAAGTATTAATCCTACTAAAACTAAAAACCATGCTGATGCAATAAATTTAATAACTTTGTTTTTTGTAGATGTCTCAGTTATAAAAATGTTATTCAAATAATTATTTTCTTTTTCAGATATTTCATCCACTATAGAGTTATATTCCTTTTCAAGTCTCTTATCTTTTTTAATTTCATTTTCATCCAATTTACTTACTTTTTCTAAAATATCAATTCTATTAGAAACTCTATTATAATATAAAAAGTTAGCATCAATAATTGGATAAAATACAATTAATAGCAAAATAACTATTATAAAAAACCATGCAATTTTTTTATAATTTTTTGAATTTTTTAGTATACCGAATAATATTTTGTCCATCTTATATCTCTCCTTGACTTAATATTATAACTTTTTATTAAAAATAAATAAAGTAAAGATACTATTTTTTTAAATTTAACCCTTCATAATTACTTATATCGGAGCCTCCTGCATTTATGTGATCAATTAAAAAACCACGATTACCGTGATTTATTTTAGCATTTCTAAATATATTGATAACTTTTCTAACATAGCGTTTTCTGGGGTGTATTTTTCTAAGGTTAGAAGGTTTTCAAATATACTTGTTGAAAAGCCACTTACGATGATAGAGTTATCATCAAATTTGGTAATTGGTATTCCTCTAGTATTAGCGGCAACATTCCAAAATATAATTGTTGGAAGGATATATCCTTCTTTTTGGAAAGACTTTTTCCAACCATTAAAATTGGTACCTTTTTCTGAATTAACTCCTCTATCGAATTCCATATCTGAGATGATTAATATATGACTTGGCATATCTTTTTGGTTTATGTTGTTTTCTTTTGCTGATTTTAGAATCAAGTCGAATACTAAATCTATATCAGTATTACATGCATTTATTCTTTTTAGAGAATGCACCTTATCTTTGATGGTTTTACCTTTTATTTCTTGCAAAGTTGGTTTTTCTGAAAAGGTAATAAAATGATTTTTAAAAAATCCGGTATTACGCTCTGCGAAATAAATAGCTAGGCCTAGTGATGTATAATATGGAATAGCCTCATGTGAAAGCATTGATCCTGAAGTGTCGGCAACTACTAAAAGGTTTTGATTAGTAATTATTTCTTTTTGGTTTTTCCACATTAAATCATATAACTCTTCGTCACCATTATTTGTGATGACTTTTTTTATGATTTCATATGCAAATAGGCCTTTTGTATTTATTTTAGTTTTACCTTTTTTTAATGATGCTTTATATTCATTAAATTTATTATAAATATTTCTATTAAATAGTTTATTATATTTAAGCATTGCTTTAGCTGGTACTTTAGCAAAATCAATATTGTCGTAATCTTTAGCTGTAATATTTTTTTCCACAACATTAATCTTATTTCTTAAATATGATAGGTTTTGTCTATATTCTTTTTCAGAAATATTTAAAAGTTTGACTAGTTTTTTAGCTAATTTATTATTTTTACTGTGGCATCTTAAAGATGGCATCCATTTAGCTAGTAGTGATGGATTATCACTTTTTAGATCTTCTCTTAGTCTTAATTTTATTATGTTTAGTGTTTCTTCTTCTACTGGTGTATTAATACCTTCTAAAATATAGTCAAATCTACCTATTTGCTCTATGAATGGAAGTATTCTTAGAGCTTCTTCTAGGTGTTTTTGACACATATGCCTATATATAGTTTTAAATATTCTTCTTTCTCCTTTACCGCCTCTTATATCTAGTATGTATAAAAGATTGGCTAAGGCTAAATCTTTGTTTTCTTCTAAAGCGTTTTCAAATATTCTTATGACTTTCTCTTTTTCAGAAAATCTACCAACCATAGTAAATAAATCTAAGTTATCACTATAAGTAGTTTCAAAATATTCTCCACCTTTAGTATTAGTTATGGTACTATTTTTCTTAACAGCATCTAATAAGTTCATACGAACACCTCCTACTTAAAAAAATAAGGAACAAGCCACTATTTGGTCACTAAATATTAATCCTTTTTATTTGTGTGCTGTAAGTGGCTTTAACAAGACGCTGATGAACGTGACCGATTCATTTATAATTACAGTTTATGAGTTTGCTGCTGGCGTCTTTTTCTTCCTTACACATTAATAATACTATTTTTTTATTTTAGGATGGTCGCGAAAAAAGCGACAAAAAAATACTGTTATAAAACAGCATTTGTGTAGGTGTATAGATAGTCATTTATAACATTTATGTCATAAATATTATTATCTAAGCAGTATGCAATAACTAAATCAAATTCGCTACTTTTTCTTAAAGAATAGCCAGCACTATTTAATAGTTTATTAAAATCGTGCTTATCTAATTTTAAGCTTAAGCATAATTTGATAATTACATTTTTTCTTGGAATGTAATTATTACTGCATCTTATCTTAGAAAATAATTTCCTATCTATATCTACTTTTTTGTAAATCTCAGAATCTTTGTAACCACTTTTATCTATGTAAGAAAAAAGTAATTCATTAAAATCCTTTGATTTATTGTGACTTAAATAGTCTTTGACTTTTTCCTTCATATGAACCTCCTATAATATACCTTTCACTCATAATTTGAGCATACTAAAAAGGTACCAATCCTTCTTAGTTATTCGATTCATATAAATTTTAAGTCACTCGAGTTAGTTAACTAACTCATTTATATATATATCATATTTTTTTAATCTAATCAAGAAAAAAAAGAAGATTTTTTATCTTCTTTAGTTTTTAATTACAAGTATTTTTTATCTTTGACCTTGTGTTGTTTCTAATTCTTTATAGAGGGCATCCCTAAACATGTCATCGACGAAGTATTTTAAAATTGTTTTATAATCTCCGCCATTTTGTCTTACTGCATCATACATAACTAAATCAAGTCTTTCTTGATATAAGTACTGCCTTTCTAAAGATAGTTTTTCAGCTTTGTTTTCATAAATTAAATATCTGTTTTCGGTTTCTTTTCCACTCAATATTGTTTCCTTATCTGAATTATCTAAATAAGCCATATAATCTGTAATATAAATATAATCAATCATATACATAAAGTCTTCAAAGGACCTGTTTAAGCCACACAATTCTTTCATCTCATTATATTTTGATTCTAGTTCTTTTAATCCTTTAGCATCTTTGTATAAATAGTTTATTTTTACAAAGTATTCTTTATCAACTCCTAAAAAGATAGCTAGTTTGGTAAGTATTTGATCATATTGTTCATAGTTATGAAGAGAAGAAATAATTGTTCCACCTTCTTGCATTCTTAGCTTTTCACTTGGTATTTTTCTTTCTTCAAATTCTATTCCGTGAACTTCCGAATATATTCTTTCTGCAACGTACTGAGTTTGGGCTTCCATTATCAATCTTCCTATTTTGCCATCTTGGTTTATACCTACTTGGTTTGTTTCTGGGTTCGTTTGTACTGCGTGATGAAGTTCATGATATATAACCATTTCTTTTAATGGTTCTTCTAAGTTATCTCTTATATACAATGTTTGAGTTTTAGGATCTCTTTCGCCTTTGACATCTTTTCCTAATTTTTCATATTTAGGATGATTTTCGTCATAAAAAACTATATTTTTGTATTTTAATGCGTTGCTTATAAGTTCATCTAAACTTATTCCATCAGGAATTAAATTTTCTTTTATAATTACATAGAAATAGTTAGTAAAATAATATAATGTTTGTTCATCAATACTACTATCTTTTTGTTTAATTAGTTCTTTTATTTCATTCATGTCCTATTCTCCTTACCTTTATTATATCAAAAAAAAGATTAATTTTCATTTAATCTTTTTAAAAAGTTAATTTGCCTTTAATATGTTATTTTTTGGCTTCCTGTTTCATATCTTTCAAAAACTTTTATTGCTTCTTCACGTTTCATACATGTTAGTTTTAAAACATCGTCTTCTTTTTTCCTTTTTTCTATTTTATTTAAATAATTATATATAAATTCATCTCTAAAGCCAATGTTGGCAGCATCGTTTTTATTGTTAGCATAATAAACTACTTTAATATTTGCCCAAATTATAGCTGACAGGCACATTGGACAAGGATAACATGAAGTATATAATTCACACCCACTTAAATCATAAGATTGAATGTGCCTGCAAGCTTTTCTAATGGCTACTACTTCGGCGTGAGCGGTTGGGTCATTATCTTTTAAAACTCTGTTAATTCCTTTACCAATAATTTTCCCGTCTTTTACTATACAGGCGCCAAATGGCCCTCCATAGTTTTTTTCAAAATTATCATCTGAAAGGTCAATTGCTAAATCCATATATTCATCCATATTATCCCTCCTTATTATAAAGTATAGCATATGTTGTAAATTTGTGTAATTGTTATTTACAAAAAAGATTAATCTTGCGATTAATCTACTTTACTTTTCTTGTTTTCATATTTTTTTCTTTCCTGGGTATTTAGTATCTTTTTACGCATTCTATAATTTAGTGGAGTTACTTCTACAAGTTCGTCTTCATTAATATAGTCTAAACATACTTCTAGGCTCATTTCTCTAGGTCTTTTTAAGACTACAGTATGATCTTTATTCGCACTTCTAGTATTTGTCATTTGTTTTCCTTTAGTAACGTTTACTGCTAGGTCGTTTTCATGGTTGTTTTCTCCAACAATCATTCCTTCGTAAACTTCAGTACCTGGTTCAACAAACATAATTCCTCTATCTTCAAGTGATCCTAGTGCATAGGCTGTTGCTTTACCGTTATCAATTGATACTAAAACACCGGCTTTTCTTTGGCCTACAGAATTTGATACCATAGGTTCGTATGAAGCAAAGGTATGACTTATTATTCCGTATCCTTTAGTTAAAGTCATGAATTCGGTCATGAATCCTATTAATCCTCTAGATGGCATTGAATAGTTTATTCTAGTTTGTCCTTCTTTTGTATCCATATTTTGCATAGTTCCACCACGTAGACCTAACATTTCAATAACATTTCCCATATATTCTTCTGGAACATCTACTTGAACATCTTCAAATGGTTCGTATATTTTTCCATCTATTTCTTTAGTAATAATTTGTGGTTTAGATACCTCTAGTTCGTATCCTTCTCTTCGCATGTTTTCAATTAAAATAGATAAGTGTAGTTCTCCTCTACCTGATACTATCCAAGATTCTGAATCTAACTGTCTTACTTTTAAAGAAACGTCTCTTTCTGTTTCTTTCATTAGTCTTTCTTCTATTTTTCTTGCGGTTACAAGTTTACCTTCTTTTCCATTAAATGGTGATGTATTAACACCAAATGTCATTTGTAAGGTTGGCTCATCTATTCTAAGTTTAGGTAGAGCTTCTTCTTTACCTATTTCACATACTGTTTCACCGACTGAAATATCAGGCAGACCTGCGATAGCAACAATATCTCCGGCTTTGGCTTCTGTCACTTCTATTTTATTTAATCCAAAATATCCAAATATTTTTTGTACTCTAAATTGTTTAATACTTCCGTCTAATCTAACGCAAGAAACCATACTATTTAATTTTAAAGCTCCTCTTTTTACTAAACCTACTCCGATTCTTCCAACGTAATCATTGTAGTCTAATAAGGCTGGTTGGAATTGTAGTGAACCGTTTGGGTCAACATTAGGCTCTGGTATGTGTTTAATAACAGTATCTAATATTGGTTCCATTGTTTTTTCTTGGGTATTAATGTCTGGATCATAACTAGATGTTCCTTCGATGGCTGATGCATATATTACTGGGAAATCTAATTGTTCAATACTGGCTCCTAGTTCAATGAATAAATCCATAACTTCATCGACTACTTCTTTAGGTCTAGCTGATTCTTTATCTATTTTATTTACAACTACTATTGGAACAACGCCTGCTTCTAAGGCTTTTTTAAGGACGAATCTTGTTTGTGGCATGGTTCCTTCATAAGCATCTACAACTAATAAAACACCATCTACCATATTCATAATACGTTCTACTTCGCCACCAAAGTCAGCGTGTCCAGGAGTATCTAATATATTTATTCTATACCCTTTATAGTCAATTGCGGTTGTTTTAGCAAGTATAGTAATTCCTCTTTCTCTTTCAATATCATTAGAATCAAGTGCTCTTGTTTGAACTTCTTCATTTTCTCTAAATGTTCCTGACCATTTTAACAATTCATCTACAAGTGTAGTTTTACCATGATCGACATGGGCTATTATGGCAATATTTCTTTGTTTCATACTACTACCTCTTTTCACACAGGGTTAATTATATCACTTATGAATTTAAATGACAAGTTGTTATTTTTTACTTATGTCTTGTATTACTTGTAGTACACTTTATATCATAGTGTTTAAACTCTCTATTATAAGTGTTCAATGATTAATATACTATGGAAAATGTTTTATTAAAGTTATATAATAAATATGGTGATGATATGAAAAAATTATACATCATATTAATACTATGTTTGCTTTTTATTCCTTCTGTTAAAGCTCAAACTATTACTTTTAATAAATGTATTGATGGGGATACGGCTAGTTTGAAGGTTAATGGTAAAGTTAAAAAAGTAAGGTTTTTGGCAGTTGATGCTCCTGAGATTAAACATGGTAATAAAAAAGCGGATCCTTATGGCGATGAGGCTAAGTTATATACTTGTGTAACTTTAAAAACGGCTAAAAAAATAGAAATTGAATATGATGAAAATAGTGATAAAACTGACAAATATGGAAGACACTTGGTTTGGGTTTTTACCGATGGTAATTTATTACAAGAAAAGCTTGTCAAAAAGGGACTTGCGAAAGTGGCTTATTTATATGATGATTATAAATATACTAAAAAGCTTCAGAAAGCAGAGTCTGAAGCTAAAAAACAAAAATTAAATATTTGGGGTAATTATAGTTATTATGATCAGTATATCATATTTTGTATTTTATTTATTGCTGTAGTTATTATATGCATTTTTGATAAGAGGTTTCGGAAGAAAACAGTTAATAAAGTAAAGAAAAAAGTCTATGATAAGACTTCTTCGGAAATTGATAAATTATTTAAATGATTTTTTTAAGACATTAATATTTATAAAAATAATTATAAATCTAAATACTTGTTTTATTTCCCATATAACAAAGGAGCCTATATAGAGGTCGTTAATAAAACTTTCTCTTTTGGTAAAGTAATTTGATTTGGTAATAGCTCTTTGTCTTTTTGTTAAAAGCTTTAATATATTTATGTCTTCAAAATTTATTTTTTTACATCTCTTTTCTATCTCTGAACAGGTAAATAATTTGCATGATAAATTTTTAGTAGTACATCCTTTGCTACTTTGGTATAAACACCATCTGCAGCATCCATTAATATATTTTTTATTTGCTTTTCTATGAAGGCAACACTGGCTATTTTTAAAACCACATAAATTTTTAACGTTATAGTAGTCATCTATTTGACAGCACGCAGTGTCAAATATGTATGTGAGTCTCTTTTTCCTGTTTTTTATGTTTAAAGCGGTTATGATGTCTTTGACGTTATACGTGTCTTTTTCTAATATGAAAGTAATATTTTTGTAAAACAAGGATCTATATATGGATAATTTCTTATAAAACCTATGTAGGTCCTTTTCGTTTTCTATTTTTATTTTTTTAATCATTATTCTTCGCCAAAGTATGTTCTTAAAATGTAGTCCATGGTTATTTTTACATCAGGGAATATTGGCATTCTATCGAGCTCAGTTCTCGAAAACCATCCTATTTCGATACTTTCATCATTTATCTTTAATTCAGCTCTGGGATTATTGGGCTCGCCCCAGTATATAATGTCTATAAATCTATTACCATTATTTTTTCTATTACACTGAATACCTAGTGGTCTAATTAAGTCTTCTTCTCTTGGAAAATGCTCACCTTTTAGTGTTATTTTTATTCCGGTTTCTTCATACACTTCTCTTGTTGCGGCCTCTTCCGGTGTTTCATTTTCTTCAATATGACCTCCCGGTTGAACCCACTTATCATAATCACCATGTTTTACTAATAGAATTTTTTTGTTTTCTGGGTTAATAACAAATGCGGATGCGCAAAAATGTTTCATAGTATCACCGTTTAAATTATAACAAATAAAATAATATAAAGCTAGTTCAAGATGCTGTAAGCTTTGTCATTTACGTTTTTTCCGTAAACTTTGAGATTTTCTTCTAAGTCTAATGTGGCAAGTATTATTTCTTCTAGTTTAAAGCCTTTTATTTTAATCTGGCTTAATAACCACTCTTTGTTTTTATGGGCATCTTTTAAGGCATCATCGATTATCTGCCCGTCTATTATTAAATTAATACACAAGCCTTTTCTATTTATTTTAAGTTTTAAATCTTTGTTTGTTGGGTTTTGGGATTCTACCTTAGGCAAAAAGCTAATTTTTCCATTAGCTTCCATTAATGCATAATCGATATCTGATATATCAAAATACCCATTAATTCTAGCTTCCTCTAATAAGTCATTAATATCAAATTTTGATTTTTTTAGGCTGTTATATAATATTTTTCCATCTTTTATTAAAAGGTTTGGGTCTCCAATAATAAATTTTCTAATTTTTAAGTTTTTCATTGTTAATAAAGATACTAGGTAAGCAACAATCCCAAAGACAACAACGGCAATTGTGCCATGAAGATATGATGAATCTAAGTTAATGGCCATTTCAGCGGCGAAGTTACCTATAGATATTCCTATTACATAATCAAATAAGCTAAACTGTGATACTTGTTTTTTTCCTATCATTTTAGTTACAAAAAATAGGGTTATTAATGAAACTAAACATCTTAATATGACATCTAATAAGTCCATTATTTCTTTTCGCATAAAATCACCATTTTTATTATGCCCATTTAAAAAAGCAATTATACTTTTATAATTACTTTTTCTTAAGTAGTCTTGGTTTGTGCTGTCCGTCTACTACTATATCTGTAGTTAACACGAACGTTACAACTATTATTGTTAGTATAGCATATATTATATAGCCTAATTTTTGATCACGTAATACATATATAATTGAAGCTAAGGCAAATAATATATCTATTGCATATATAATTAATACTGTAGCTCTATGAGAAAAATTTTTGTTTAATAATTGGTGATGCGAATGTTGCTTATCTGGTTTTGAAATTTTTTCACCTTTAAGTAGTCTTCTTACTATAGCGAATAGGGTATCTAAAATTGGAATTGCAAGTATCAACATTGGAATTAATAGTGATGTTAAGGTAACACTCTTAAAGCCTAATAGGGCAATTACTGCTATCATAAATCCCATAAATAGTGAGCCTGAGTCACCAGCAAATATGGAAGCTGGGTGGAAATTATGTACTAAGAATCCTAAAACTGAGCCTAACATTATAAATGTTAAAATAAAGTCTAGGCCCATTTTCCCCATTAAAATTGCGATTATTCCAATAGTGGCAAAATAAATGGCACTGATACCAGCTGCTAACCCATCTAACCCGTCAATTAAATTAATGCAATTTAAACAGCCTAATATAAAGAATATGGTAATTGGGTAAGATAAGATGCTAAAATCTATATAGAAGCCAAATACTGTTATATCCTGAATTAATAATTTACCATAGCAGGTAACAACAATGGCAGCCATAACTTGAGCTATGAACTTAATAGATGGCTTTAAAGGTTTTATATCATCTACCGTCCCTGTTAATACGACTAGAAAACTACCAATCAAAATGGAGTTCATCGTGCTACTTGGTTCACCAAATAACATATATCCAAACAGGAAGCCTAAAAACATGGCAAGCCCACCTAATCTCGGCATTGGCTTACTATGTATTTTTCTCTTGTTAGGTATATCTAGTGCGCCAACATGAATGGCAACTTTTTTAATAAATGGTATAATGACGACAACAAACAAAAATGTTGTTATAACCATAAGCAATATTCTTACTATTACATCTTGTTCCAAACAACTCACCTCTTTTTAATTTTACCATATTTTTATTCTTTATTCCACTTTTACTACCTTTAAGTAAGTCTTTTGTTATATTTTTTTATCGATTATGCCTTTTACTGTTATACAAAAAAGACGAATTATTCGCCTTTATAAAATGTACTGTATGCCTTATAAGCATTATATATGTCAAATTTACTTGATATCTCATATGGAGAGTGCATAGATAAGACTGGAACTCCGCAGTCTAATACATCAATGCCTCTATTAGCTAAAATGTAAGCAATAGTTCCACCGCCGCCTATTCCTATTTTCCCCATTTCTGATACTTGATAGGCAATGTTGTTACTTTCAAATAGGTTTCTAATATAACCAACGAATTCGGCATTAGCATCTGAAGCGCCTCCTTTTGAGGCACTTCCTGTATATTTAATTATAGATACACCATGGTTTAAATAAGATTCGTTATTCTTTTCATAGATATCTGAAAAATTAGGATTATAGGCTCCTGTAACGTCAGCTGAAAGCAATCTTGAATGACTAAACACCTTGTCTTTTAAGCCAACACTATTTCCAGTTGTTTTTTCTAATATTTTATCAATGAAATACTCAAAGCTTCTAGATTCCATTCCAGTATTGCCCATGCTGCCAACTTCTTCTTTATCGGCTAAAATGCATATGGCAGTTCTTTTTGGCGCATGAATATCTAGTAGGGCTTCCAGTGATGTATATGCACATATTCTATCATCTTGCCCATATCCAGCAACCATGCTTCGATCAAATCCTAAATCTTTAGCTTTCATGGCTGGTACAAATTCTATTTCAGCGCTTACAAAGTCAGTTTCTGTAATACCGTATTTTTGATTTAAAATATTTAAAATGTTTAGTTTTACCTTTTCGTCAATGTCGCCATTAAATGGAATACTTCCGACTAAGATATTTAAATTTTCCCCTTCAATTCCATTTTCTAGAGTTTTCTTTTCTTGCTTACTTGCGAGATGTGGCAGTAAGTCGGCAATAGTAAATATTTGATCTTCTTCTTTTTCGCCGATATTTATTTCTATTTTTTCGTTATTAGCTTTTATAATAACACCATGCATACTAAGTGGGATATTTACCCACTGATATTTTTTTATTCCACCATAATAATGAGTTTTGAACATTGCAAGCTCAGTGTCTTCGTATAATGGATTTGGTTTTAAGTCTAGGCGCGGACTATCCATATGAGCACCTATCATATTAAAGCCGTTTTCTGGATCATCTTCACCAATAATTGCTGCATATATATTCTTTTCTCTATTAATGTAATATACTTTATCTCCTGGCTTTAAGTTTTCTGCTTCATCAATGTTTTTAAAACCGTTTTCTTTTAAGATTTTAGCAAATGATTTGGTACACTCTCTTTCAGTTTTATTGTCACTAATAAAGTCTATATAGCCTTTAGAAAATTCATAAATGTTGTTTTTTTCTTCGTTAGAAATATTTTCCCAGGCATTTTTTTTTGATTTAAATAATCTTTCTTTTAGTTTTTCTGCTTCATTTTTTTCCATAACTGTCCTCTTTTCTAGTTATATTATGAACTAATAATTTTTATTTAAACCATTTTCTAATACTGGAATATTGTCTAAGAGTACACCAGTTCCTTCAACTACACATGTAAGTGGAGCTTCAGCTAAGAATACAGGTACTTTAAGTTCGTGACTTAATAATTTATCAAAGCCATCAATTAAAGCCCCACCGCCAGTTAAAACAATACCCTTGTCGATAATATCGGCTGATAATTCTGGTGGGGTTTGTTCTAATACTGATTTAGCTGTATTTACAATGATGTAGGCACTTTCTCTTAGGGCTTCTTCTATTTCATCTGATGTTAAGGTTACGGTGTGTGGAAGACCTGTTACTAAATCTCTTCCTCTAACTTCCATTTTGTCTTGCCTTGATTCTGGAAAGACTGTTCCAATTTTAAACTTAATATCTTCAGCTGTAACTTCTCCTATCAATAATTTATATTTTTCTCTTATATATTTAATTATGTCATTATCAAAGACGTTTCCAGCAACTTTTATTGACGCAGAATTTACGATTCCGCCTAGTGATAAAATAGCTACGTCTGTTGTCCCACCACCAATATCGATTACCATGTTTCCGCTTGGTTTTGAAATATCCATGCCGGCTCCAATCGCAGCAACTTTTGGCTCTTCTTCTAAATATACTTTTCTAGCCCCTGTTTTTTCAGCGGCTTCTCTAATAGCGTTTTTTTCAACTTGTGTAATGTTTGAAGGACAACAAATTAGTATTCTAGGTCTTGCAAAAAAGCTTTTTCCATTGACTTTTCTAATAAAGTTATTCAGCATAATTTCAGTTATTTCAAAGTCGGCAATTACGCCGTCTTTCATTGGTCTTATAGCTCTTACTTGCCCTGGGGTTCTACCTAGCATTTCTTTGGCCTCAGTTCCAACAGCAATTGGTTTTTTAGTCTCTTCATCAATTACAACTACACTTGGTTCGTTTAAAACTATTCCTTGCCCCTTTATGTAAATAAGAACATTAGCTGTTCCTAAGTCTATTCCGATATCTTTTGAAAACATTCTTATCACCTTTTTCCCATTCTATATTATAGCACATATGAATTTCATTTTATAGATTATAGCGTATTTTTAAGTACTTTTTTTTGGTAGACTCACCACCCTTTATGTGTCTAATGTTGGTGTGGTGTTTTATTATTTTTTGAACTTCTTTATATAGGTTTAAATCGATTAGTTTTAGTCTCTCTTTTAAATCTTTGTGAACGGTACTTTTTGAAACTCCTTTTTTTTTGGCAATCTCTCTTATGGTGTCATTTGTTTTAATCATATGATTTGCCTCTAGAAGCACTCTTTCTTTTATTTTATTTTCCAAGAAAAACCTCCTTCATTTAAGTATATAAATTTGGAGATTTTTTAATACTATTAAAAGCCTATTTTAAAAAATGAAAAACTAGAATTTTATTTAATTCTAGTTATTTTTTAAATCATTAACTTGCTTGTCAAAGCAGTTTTCTGGGTTTTGATATTTTCCATCAACTGTAATTTCAAACAAAAGGTGATTACCTAAATCTTTTTGTAGATTAGATTCACCTGCTGTACCAATTACTGTGCCTTGAGCTATTTGGTCGCCTTCTTTGACAGTAACTTCGCTTAAGCTTTCATATGTTGTCGTTATGTTATTTTCATGTTCAATGGTAACAACTTTACCTAATAAAGCATCATCTTTAATACTGGTTATTTTTCCATCTAATACACTTATTACGTCAAATTTTTCATCTATTCCGCCGTAAATAGTTCCGTTATTCTGCATATATGTTGTGTCGTAATTAATTATTGAGTTTTCTTGGCTTTTTTCCTCGCCTTTATAATCATAGAAGCTTTTTAAAATCTTAACGTTTGTATTATTGTATGGACGCAAAACTATTGTCGTTGGTGTACTGACAACGGACTTAACTCCCGTATCAAATAGTTTTGATACATACGTGTACTTTTCTTTTTCTTTAATTTTACTTAATGATTTATTAGATAAGTCTGCGTAGTAAAGAATGCTTAATAGGAGTAAAAGTAAGGCTGCATATATTCCATATACCACTTCTTTTTTTAATTTTCTATTTTCCATTTTTTCACCTCTACTATCATTTTGGATAATTTTTCTTAAAATATACTACCTTTTTTTTATTTCCGTTCCTTTATAGTAGTAATTTAATATTTGTTTATAATTGTATCCTTCTTTTGCCATACCATTTGCTCCGTATTGGCT
>CAMOSR010000023.1 GCA_946625165.1 uncultured Bacillota bacterium | reverse complement strand
CCGCCCGGTTATGAGCCGGATGCTCTAACCAACTGAGCTAAGGGTCCATACTTTTTTGCTGACTTCTATATAATAACACAACAGGCAGTTTATTTCAAGGTTATTTTCACTATTTTATAAAATATTTTATGTTATTAGTTTACGAATGATGTCAAAATTAGTTTTTATTTATCATGTTTAATAAATTAATTTTAAATTTATCCTTGTCTTCATGTTCTTTGGAAACCATTACTCCTTTATAGGCTACTAGTTCTGATTTGTGACCCTCTCTTAAAATATCTTCTGGTGATAATGTTACTAAAGTGATGTTATTTGTTCCTTCATTTACTCTATAGTGAAGTTTAACTTCGCCATGGACTTTAACAAATAAAGCGTCTGTCGGTAATTTTACTTCATAATTTTTTACGTTGCCTTCGCTGCTTACAATGGTACCTAAAAACTCCCCAGATTTTAACTTAGGATAATATTCGAAGTAAAGTTTTTTAAACGCTAACATGTTGTACTTTTTTAATGCGCTTTCTAACTTTTTAAATTCATTTTCATTTTCATAACCAAACATGTATTTTTCTTCCATGGCCCGCAGTCCTTTCTATAGCCTAGTTTCTTAATATTATAGTAGCATATCTGAAATAATAAATCAAACGTTCACCTTGTTTTTGATTAAATTTGACATGTTCTTTGCATTTTTTACATTTTAAAACTAGATTATATAATCTAGTTTTGAGTCACTTTAGTGTATCCCTTTTTAATTAACGATTCATCATCACAGTCTGCTTGTTTTGTGTCGGTACTACCACTTTGTAATGTTTTAGTTCTAAAGCGGTAATAAGTTACTGTTTTATAAGTAGGCTCTTCATAATAAATAGTTGTGGTTTTACTGCATGTTGTTGGTACGCTATATGTTCCGGCATTATCATATTTATTACCACATACATAGTATACATTTTTGTCATTTATGATATATCTGATAGCCGGTTTAGTTTCTACTTCGTCTTTAGTAACTGTTTTGGTGCCTGACTGCACTTTTTTAGATGATGTTTCGACTTGAGTGTTACCAGTTTCTTCTATTTTTTTGGTACTCCAACTTGACCAGTTTCCATAGGACCAAGTTGCATCAAGATTTTTTATGAACGTGCACCTTGCGGTGCTGGTACTGGGAAATTGTGTTCCATCTAGTCCCATGTGTAAGATTATATAATCAGTTTTATCAGCACATGATAGGTTTACTTTCATAGTGTATTCGTTTTCTGTCTTTGTTACTAACACATATGATTTTTTTGTGCTGCAAGAAATTCCATTATTATCAGTGAGTTTAACTATCATTTTTTGATCTAACATTTCTTTTAATGACATTTTAGCTTCTTCATTTGTTTTTTTAGGCAATCTATCACCAGTATAATAACCACTAGCAGCAGTAGCCATGGCTATTAAATTACTGTTAAAATTGCCATCTTTAGAAGTTCCTATTTTTTTGTCAACATAATTAGTGACAAATCCTTTTGTTGGGAAAAGTATCATTAATACAAATAATGCTACAACAATTAATATAATTTTAACAAATACTGATCTAAATGGACTATTGTTTACTTCTGTGTACATATATATTCCCCCCTGAATATGGCGTATATATTAGCACTTTTCTCTTATTTTGTCAATTTTATTTTTACTATTGTGCATCCTCTATTAAAATATGCACTTTTAAAATCGATAACATTCTTGTTACTAGTTAGCGTTTTATTAGTAGTTTCTCTTATAATTCCTGAACCAACGCCATGGATAATTGTTATAATTTCGTTGCCCATTTTGATGTTGTCTTCGATAAAATCATTGATAGCAACTCTAGCTGTATCTCTGTCATAACCATGAAGGTCTATTTTAGGAAGGCTATCTGGGAATATTACTTCATTTATTTCCATTTATCTCGGCTCTGGCAGCAGCTAACATAACTATTGGAATTTGGCTTTGATGAGATGATATATAATTTATTCCAACGTTTTTAAAAAATTTGATATTTTCTTCACTCTCAGCGTGCTTGCCGTAAACTCCTAATTTGATATTTGGGTTTGCTTTATGGGCTAATTTACTAGTAACTGTTATGAATTTTCCTACGCCTTGTTTATCAATAGTTTCAAATGGGTCAATTGGCAATATATCGTTATTATAGTACTTATCTATAAGGTGTTCAGATTCGCTATCTGAAAAGCCATACGTAGACTTGGTCAGAGTATATGAATCGATGTTTAAAAAGTCAACTTCTTTAGCAATGTCACTTGCAAATGTAGTATTTCTTGGTGTTTCAATTGATGTACCTATTTTATAATCTATATTATGTCCTTTTAATATTAAACATGCTATATTTTTAATTAATTTTTTTAAATATTGTAGTTCTTTAATATTGTTCACTGAAGGAATTAGAATTTCTGGCATTACAATATGTCCTTGCCTTTTGGCATTTACTGCGGCTTTTAAGATAGCTTCTACTTCTATTTTGACTATCTCTGGGTACATAATGGCAAAGCTACATCCTCGAAAATCGGTAATTGGATTAATTTTTTTTAGTGTCTTTATTCTTTCTTTTAAACTGCTTGTTTCAATTTTTAAATTTTTAGAAAGTTCATACACGTCTTCGTCAGTTTCTGGTAGTAAGGTTCTTAAAGGCATATCTAAAAGTTTGATTAATAATGGCTTTCCATTTGCGCTTTTGAATAATTCTTCTAAATCTTTTTCAATCATATTTAAAAGTTCTTTAAGGGCTTTGTTTCGCTGCTCTACATTTATAGATACTATTAATTTTCTGATGGCAAACATTTTGTTTTGGTCAAAAAGCAGGTTCTCTATCTTGAATGGGCCTATAGCATCTATGCCCAAGTCTATAGTGGTTTTTGAAGTTGCGTCAACACTATAAACATCGATTTTTTTTATGTCTTTGGCCCATGAAAGTAAGGTCATAAATTTATTGCCTATTTTTGGTTTTACAACTGCAATGTGTCCTTCGTATATATTCCCAGTAAGTCCGTCTATAGATAGATAACTACCTTCTTCATATATTTGACCGTTAATTTTAACTAGCCTATTTTTTTCATCAATTATGGTATCTTCAACCTCATTTATATAACATTTACAATATTTTGTTATTATGTCTTTGGCGCAAGAATTATTTATTGTAATAATGCCTTTAATATCTTTTATTCTTTCTATATCGTTTGGTAATAATTTTTCTTTAATTAAAATAACATCTGTTTTCTTTTGAGAGGTTTTAATAGCGTCTTCAATATTAAGGCATATTTGCCCTGAAAAGGCTTCTTTAGTATATGGTTTTCCTTTGGTAATTGGACTTACATTAATTAATGTTTCTCTATCCAGTGTACTATAAGCTATACGGTTCAAATCCTCGTTTTTTATCATTGTTATTGCTTCTTCTTTGGTGATTAAACCTTCTTCCGCCATATCAACTGCAGTGTTTAAAGTGGCTATGGCACTTTTATTAGCCTTCTTTGAACCTAGTACAAATAATTTTTCGTCTTCAACTATAAAATCTATTTGGACTAAATCTTTATAGTATTTTTCTAATATTTTAGAGTATTCATTTAGTTTTCCATAAATTTTTATATTTGTATCTAGTAATTTGTCAATAGAATTGGAATCTTCTAAATTTGCATATATTTCTTGAGATCTTTTTGAATAACTTCCTGATAGTTTATCTTCACCGGTTGAATTATCTCTAGAAAAGATAGTGCCTGTAAAAGATAATTCATTATAATTTCCAAATACCATTTCCTCAACAATTATGGCAAGGTCTAATTTCTTACTAGTCAAGCACTCACCATTGTCAATTTGATTATTCCAAGATTTAAATATGGCTTTTATTGCTTCTAATAGCTGATGTTTTGGGTCTTTTGGAAATTTTTCTCCAGTTAATTTTCTATATATTTTTTTAGATTCTGTGGTTATTTGAAATAAGTCTTCAGCTGTTAAGTCTAAGTCTTTTTTTACATTTCTTTTTTCTTTATACTTTTTTATAAGTAATTCAAACGGGGTCTTATCTTTTCCTTTTACCGTATATATATACATCATTATAAGTTTTCTATATGTGTCGTATATAAATTTGGCAGAATTTTCATCGACTGCAAGATTAGCAGCAATGTTATCATTTAATCCGATATTTAATATGGAATTAATGGCATTGTAGTTTTCTACCGATAGACTTGGGCGGATGGATAAAAGTAAAGGGTTTTCTGCGCTGTCTATTTTCTTGCCCGTTTTTTCTTCGATTATTTCTAGGGACTCTAGTATTTGACGCTCAATATCTCTAGGTAATCTTTCGTTATTTTCACGATATACTTTATATACATCTTTAGTAATAATAATACCTTGTGGTACTGGTAGGTGCTTATTTGTCATTTCGACTAAATTAGCTCCTTTTATTCCTAATAAATTACTATCAGTATTTCCTTCATCGAATGAATAAATGTATTTTTCCATTTTATTCTCCTTTATATCTACTTTCTAGCTCTTGGGTGAGCTTTTACGTACACTTCTCTTAATCTTTCGTTAGAAATGTGGGTATATATCTGGGTTGTTGATAAGTTTTCATGTCCAAGTAAGTCACCAACGCTTTTTAAGTCTGCCCCATCGTTTAATAGATGAGTGGCATATGTATGTCTTAGTGTGTGGGGGGTTACATGGATGGCAAGCCCGGCTTTTTTAGAACTATCGTCAACTATCTTTCTTACTATTCTTTCATTTAGTTTATTGCCGTGTTTATTTGTAAATAAATATTCGTGCATTTCTTTTTCTAAATACTTATTCAATAGGTTTTCGCACTTTGTTCCATAGTATACATACCTTTCTTTGTTTCCTTTACCTAATATTAGAATTTTTCTTTCTTTGAAATTTATGTCCTTTATTTTGATATTCGTAAGTTCACTTACTCTGCATCCAGATGAGTATAGCATTTCTAATATTAAGGCATCTCTTAGTCCATATTTATTATTTATGTCTGGGGTATCTAATAGTCTTTCTAAATCGTCATAGTTTAGATAATTTGGTAAAGTTTTTTCTACTTTAGGGTTACTTATTAAACTCATTGGATTATCGTCTATGAGGTTTTCACTTTCTAAATATTTAAAATAGCTTTTTAATGCGCTTACTTTTCTTGAAATTGTACGCGTGCTGTATTTTTCTTCATATAGTTTTTTCAAATATTTTCTGATTAAATCAACAGTTATTTTTTCGTTTCCTACAAAACTATAAAATTTGGCTAAGTCAGTGTTGTAATTTTTAACTGTATGGTCAGAAAAGTTTTTTTGGTATTTTAAATAATCTAAGAAATTATTTATGTTTTTCATTTTCTCACCTAGTCTTATTATAGCACAAAAAAAGAAGTTGTTTTATAATTACTTCTTTTAACTATATGTTCTTTTGTTTTTTTATTAAATTAAAAAATCTAAATTTGTTTTTGTTTTTTTACATATGGTTTTTGGCCATTTTCTTCTTTTTGTGTTATTTGTTTTGTATATTCATTCATTCCGTAAAATATATCTCTAAATACTCTATATTTTCCAACTTCTTTAATTATGTCTAACTGATAATCTAAAATATCTTTTTCGCTGGCCTTTATATCAATCAAATAGTTATATGTGGCAATTAATATGGCTAGTTCTGAACTAATATAGCGTTTTCTTTGAAGATAGCTCCATAGGTCTTTAAGATTCTTTTGTATATGTATTAGTTTATGGGCTAGTTCTATAACTTGTTTGCTTCTTTTTGGTTCTTCTTTTCCTTTGGCTATTTCTTCTTCACGGTAAGTGCTTTCTTTTGCAATATCTTGATTGTCTGCATAAGCAACATTAATATATTTTGTTTCTCCATTTGCCCTATACTCGATATATAAATGTCCAAAATCGTATCCTAATTTCATTAATAGCATTATAAATTCTTTTTCACTTTCGTACGCGGTAGTCATTCTATCAATTGTAGCTAATGGGAGTTTAGCCATGTCTTTTCCATTATAGTTAATTTTAATGGTGGTTTTGTTTCCAAGTATGTCAAAATGTGTTAAAGAATATCTATTTGCTCTTTTGTCTTTTTTCATAATAACATCTCTTTTCAGTGCTTATTATACTTTTTTTGCTGTTTATGTCAAATTAAAAGAAATAACTCTAATCGTTATTTCTCTAAAAATCATTTGGATTAAAAAGTCTCATTTGTGTCCCTTTAGGTGGTATTAGCGTCTTTACTTTTTGCTTTTCCGTTAAAGATGCATCTTTTTTACTGGAATTTTGCAATTCTATCTTTTTATTATATCTATGAATTTCATAGGTTATGTCTCTAAAAGTCTTATATCTTTTTAGCCTAGCAGTTATAAGTTTAAAATAGGCATAAGCTTCGTTTGTATTGTAATATTCATCACTAGTATAGGCTACATACTGACCTAAATAATATGATAGCTCTTCATCAATGTAATGACCTTTTGTTAGATACTGATATAATGGATCTTTTTTACTATAAATATATATCAGTTTTTTTGCTAATTTTTTAACTTGGGAAGCGCCTTCAATATCGTACTTTCCCTCGTAAGCTTTTGATACTTCTTTGATAACTTCATTATCACTATAAGCCACATCTAGCATTTTAATCTCACCGCTATTTTTATATGAAATGTAAAAGTGTCCATCTATTAATTCATCTTTAGAATTTCTTTTTGGAACATGAATTGTTCTTATAAGTTCTAGTAATTCTTCTTCATTTTCACATTGTGTTGTAAGGGCATCCCATTGACTCAAAGCACTTTTTTCTTTTACTATTCCCTCGCCACATTTAATTCTAACTGTGATGTCATCAGCAGAACCTATTCCGTATTTTAATGAGTATAGACCTTTTTTTGCTTTTTCCATAAATTTCACCTCTTTTCTGGTATTATATATTTTTCTAAATTTTTGTCAAATTATCCCTTGTTTATTGTTTTTCTAATTTTTCGATTTTTTCATATTTTTATTTTAAATAAAGAAAAAGTAGCTACTTTGTATAATCGCAGCTACTACATTTTATTTTATCTTTTTTTTCTGTAAGCATTTCTCCGCATTCTGGGCATTTTTCACCAGTTGGTTTATCCCAGTAGGCGGTTTTACATTTTGGATAGTTATTGCAGCCATAGAAAATTTTCCCTTTTCTTGTTTTCTTTTCAATTATTTTTCCTTCGCATTTTGGACAGTCGCATATTTCTTTTTCTTCTTTTGGTTCTTGTTTTATGTATTTACATTCAGGAAAGTTACTACAAGCAGTAAATGATCCATACTTTCCTTTTCTAATAACTAGTGAATGTCCACACTCTGGGCATGTTTCACCTGTTTCTTCAGCTTCTTTTTTAGGCATTTTGTCAAAAGCTTCTTTAACTGATGGCTCAAATTCTTTATAGAAGTTGTCTAGTACTTCATACCACACTTCTTTACCTTCAGCAATTTTATCTAGATCTGTTTCCATGTCTGCCGTATATTTTACATTTATTATGTGACTAAAGAACTCTTGAAGTTTATCAGTTACTTCAAAGCCAATTTCGGTTGGAACAAATTTTCTTTCAACTAAATTTACGTAACCTCTTTTTTTTATGTTATCAATAATTGTGGCATATGTGGACGGTCTTCCAATTCCAAGTTCATCCATTTCTTTTATTAGTTTTGCCTCAGTGTATCTGGCTGGTGGTTCAGTGAAATGTTGGACCTTAGTAATATCATTAGAGACAATTATTTTTGAATTGTATGTATCAAATGGAGGGAGAATAGTATCTTTAGTATCTTCATAATCACTAAATACTTTTAGATACCCATCAAATACAATAATTTGTCCAGTTGCTTTAAACTGATAATCATTATTATTTAAAATGACAGTCGTTCCTTCAACTTTTGCAGGGGCCATAATACTGGCTAGAGCTCTATAATATATCATTTTATATAGTTTATATTCATCATCTGATAAATACTGTTTAATACTTTCTGGAGTTCTAGTTATACTTGTAGGTCTAATAGCTTCGTGAGCATCTTGAACGTTTTCCGTCTTTTTACTTATTTTAACTGGTCCAGTATACTCTTTACCATATTTTGTTTCAATGAATTTATAAGCAGATGCGACAAATTCATTAGATAATCTTATTGAATCGGTACGCATATATGTGATTAATCCTGCAGTTTCATTTTCTAAGTCAATACCTTCATATAGTTTTTGAGCTACTTGCATTGTCTTTCTTGATGAAAATCTTAGCTTGTTAGATGAGGCTTGCTGCAGGGTACTAGTTGTAAATGGTGGTTTTGATGATTTGTTTTTTAATTTTTTATCTACACTTTCTATTTCAAAGGCTTTTGATAATTTGTTTAATATTTCATCGGCTTCCATTTCTGTCTTTATTTCGATTTTCTTATGTTTATATTCAAATAAGTCAGCGGTGAAATCTTTGAAATCAGCCGTTATAGTCCAATATTCTTCTGGGTTAAAGGCGTTTATTTCTCTTTCTTTATCGACGATTAATTTTAAAGCGACACTTTGTACTCTACCTGCACTACTACCGTCTGTTTTTGATTGAATTAATTTTGATAATCTAAAACCGATAATTCTATCTAAGATTCTTCTGGTTTCCTGACTATTTACTAGATCTTTATCTATTTTTCTTTCGTCTTTAATTGCTTTTAAAATAGTATCTTTAGTAATTTCATTAAATACTACTCTACTATAGTTATCATCCTTTAAACCTAAGGCGTCATATAAGTGCCAAGCGATAGCTTCTCCTTCTCTATCCAAATCGGTTGCTAGATATACTTTATCAGCTTTTTTAGCTTCTTTTTTAAGTTCGTCTATAACTATCTTTTTACCTTTAATAGTTTTATAATCTGGTTTAAAGTGATTTTCAATATCAACACCTAGTCCATATTTTCCTTTGGTAGATAAATCTCTAATATGTCCTTTACTAGAAGATACTATATAATCACTGCCTAAATATTTACCAATTGATTTTACTTTTGTTGGTGACTCCACGATAACTAGTTTTTTACCCAAAGTAATCACTCCTTCACAAATAAATTTATACACTAATATTTATTTTATGTCAAATATTTTTTTATAAATATATTTACATGTTTATTATATTTATAAACATGTAAAATAATACATTAAAAAAGTAAATCAATTTTGATTTACTTAATTATCCTTGATATTTTAGCGTTACGGGACCATAGCCTTTATTTCCATATACATTATAGTTAGCTTCGTATAGTGACTTATTGGTCATATCAATTATGAAACTTTCGTGTTTTAACACCTTATATGAATAACAATCTATTTCATTGCTATTTTGTATATCATTGCATTTTTTTAACTTTACGTAAAAGACGGGCGATAAAAATTGGGAATGTGTTACTGTGCCTATATTAAGCTAATAATGATACTTTTTAATATTTCCCGCATTTACTACCCCAAGAATCTATTTGCTTACCATTTTTAAATATTCTAAGTAGTTCACAATTATTTGAACAATGATTACATTCGTGTGCTTTTGTTTCAAACTTGATATCATTTATCTCTAATGAGTAAGTGTTTCCGGTTTTGTTATTTTTGGCTAAGATTGCTATTCCTATTGCTCCCATTAAATGTCCATCTTTGTCTACTATGATGTCTTCATCTAATACTTCTTTAAAATATTTTACAACTCCTTCGTTTTTAGATACTCCTCCTTGAAAGACGATTGGTGGTTCTATTTTTTTACCTTTACCAACGTTATTTAGGTAGTTTAGGACTATACTTTTGCAAAGTCCTGCTATTATATCTTCTTTAGGATAACCTACTTGAGCTTTATGAACTAGATCAGATTCGGCAAATACGGTGCATCTAGCGGCTATTTTAACTGGATTTTTTGATTTTAAAGCGTATTTTCCAAAGTCTTTGACTTCTATTCCCAGTCTTTTAGCTTGTGATGATAGGAAGGCACCAGTTCCAGCTGCACACAGTGTATTCATGGCATAATTTGTAATAATACCATTTTTAATTAATATTATTTTAGAGTCTTGTCCTCCTATTTCTAGTATTGTTTTAACGTTTGGGTGATATGATAATGTGCCTATGGCATGAGCAGTTATTTCGTTTTTTACTACATTTGCGTTTAACATTAACCCTATTAATTTCCTCGCGCTTCCGGTAGTACCAATACCTTTTAATTTATAGTCTTTTGGGAGGTCTTTTTTTAATATATTTATGAGCTTTTTAACAGCTTTGGTTGGATTTCCTTCTGTCCATATGTATGACGAAGTTATTATATTATTTCTTTCGTCTATGATTACTCCTTTTGTTGAAATTGACCCGATATCAACACCTAAATAACAATTTTTCATTTATTTTTCCTCATTTCTAACATATCATAAAATGCTTCTAGTCTTGTTTTTATTCCTGTTTCACTATCTTGCATGTCAAAACTAAAATATATGACTGGCACATCATAAAGGCTAGCTACTTTATTTATTATTGGCATAGCTCCTATTTCTGGCGTACAAAATGATGATTTAATATGAATAATTCCATCATATCCATTTTCACACAAATATTCAGTATTAGCTACGTTGTCACTTGCATCAGCCCCGCATGAATATTTAATATATTTACTTCTTTTTAAATATTTTTTCATGCGTTTTTTCTTTCTTAAAAATAGATAATCAACGTTAGTAAATCTTTTTATTTCTATGTTGTGGCTAGCAAGTTCTTTTTCTAAGAAGTAATTTGAAAACGGTTCCATTATGGTATATAATTCACCTATAATTCCTATTTTTAATCTATCATCTCGCTTATAAACTTTTATGTTTTCAAATCTTTTTTTGTAGTTTCTATATAACACTTTTAATTCGTGATAATTTTTTACTTTACTAAATTTAATAAGCATTTCTTCTTTTAATTTTTCAAAAGAGCCTTTATTTATTTCAAATCCTATATTTTGCCTTATATAATCGTCTATTTTATCCATGTATTTGATCATTTTCAAAGTTATGAATGTATAGTATAAAGCTTTTAGTCTATTATATTTAGGATCTATTTGTTTTATCATTTTATGAATTCTTGTTATGCGCATTTTACCTTCAGAAACTAGATTTATCATTTTAAAGTCATAATTTAAATCATTTAATATTTTTTCTTGAAGTTCATAATAATAGCCATATCTACATCCCCCACCCATTTGGATTAGGGTATCTGCTCCTTTTTCTAAACATTCAATCATAGTTCCTAGGGTGTATTTAAATGGTGTACATACAAATTCTGGAGAGTATTTAGTGCCGAGTTCAATTGTTTTTGTGGTTATTTTAGGAGCTTTAATTATTTGGGCTTTTAAAATATGACTCATAAGATATTCTGCTGGAACATAATAATCTCCCATTTGTGGAAAAGAAATCTTATACATGAATATTTCCTCTTAAAACATCTAAAAAACTTTCAAGTCTAGTTTCAATACCTGTAAATGATGAGTTATTATCAATTATTAGATTAATATGTGGCTTTTTTATTTTACGCATAACTAGTTCGTTTACAAGACTATCTGGGGCACATGGAAATGATGAAATAAAAATAATTCCATCAATTTTGTCTAGAGAATATATAATTGAACCAATGCTTTCTTTACTATATTTAAAATATAGGTTTTTAGATAGTTTTTCGCTTAATTTACTGGTAATTTTTTCATCAAACTTATCTGAATATATTACTTCGGCATCTTCTTTAGTTAAGTATTTAATGATGTCATTACCAATTACACTATCATATGTATTATATGGATGGGAGACGATTAATACTTTTGTTTTCTTACTATTTAGTTTATTTATGTTTATTTGAATATTTTTCTTTCTTTTTAGGTTATATTGGTAAATGGCTTTTTTGTAGGCTTTTTTTATTTCTAGGGGTTTTTTGTTTAATTTTCTGCCTATTTTATATAAGCCTTTTTTTAGTGTATCTCCTTTTTCCAGGTCAATATTATAGTTTAATATGGCTATATTAAATAAGTTATTTACAATGTCATAAGAAGCCCAAAAGTTAGTACATGACTGATTATTTACTTTGTAGTTGCATATTCTGGGGACTAATACATAACAGCATTTATCTTTTAAATAATCGATATGACCTAAGTAGTTTTTTAGAGCTAGGCACATTTCGTCGTTTGATACTTTAATACCTCTATCCATTATTTCTTTGTTAGTATTTGGGCTTATGATGTATGAAATATCTAAGTTTTCAAAGAAACATTTCCAAATATCGCCGTAATAATAGTAAAATAAACTTCTTGGAATTCCAACCTTGTCCATGTTAATCACCAATATAAATATATTAAACATTTTACAATTTTATGAATTAAAAAAACTAGGTTTTGAAGTGAACCCCAAATAGTTCACTTCATTTCCTAGTTTATTTTGTAATTATTTTGTTTTTTTTATAATCTGGCAAATTAATAGCTATTACTGAAATATTGTCTTCAGTTTTTGATAGCCATTCAGTATCCTTTTTACTTAAAGCGTCTTCTACCATTTGGCTTGTATGTATATTCTCTTTAAAATATGTTTTAAAACGTTCTTCACTTACTAGGTCTGTAATACCGTCGCTTGATAATATTATTTTTTGGCCAATATTATTTATTATATTAATGTGCACTTTGTCATTATATCCTGAACCGATAGCTGCGGTAATCATGTTATTATAAATGCTATATCTTATTTCTTCGTAACTTAAACCTTTAGAATCTGAATCTAAGGTGGTAAGCTTTATTAACTTATCATTTTCTTTATCATAAGTGTAAGCGGTTGAATCACCAACATTAGCTATAATAGTTTTATCTTTTATAGTTAGTGCGAGTACCATAGTTGTGTAGCTGTTTTTATATTTTTGAGCTATTAAATTATCAATTTGCGTTACTTTGTATTTTAATAACTTGATAACTAAATTAATATCATTTAAAATCTCATCTGGAAGAATTTCAAACCAAGTTTTAATTTCTTCTATAAATAATTTACTGGCATTTTCACCGTTTTCAGAGCCCCCTGCCCCATCAGCAATAACGTTTAAGAAACAGTTTTCGTTTTTGATAATGCTTAAAGCTGCATCTTGTTGAGGTCTTTCTGGTTTACTTTGATAACCACGATTTGTAGAAAGTTCGATTCTGCCATTTAGTAGATTACCATTAATTGTGTCTAGTAGTTTAATAGAGGTTGCATTAGTTAATATTTCATAAGCTTTTTCGGATATTTTAAGACCGTTTTCTTTTAAAACCTCTGTGATATCTATATTATCAATATACTTTTTAAAAAGTTCAGAAAGTGCTTGCAAAATCAAATCTCTATCTATGGATTCAAGTATATTTATAAGATTTTCTTTTTCTTTTGGGTTATTACTTAGTAGATTAATTAAGATGGGCGCTAGGTCGTGTGTTAAGAGTCTATAGTTTTTGACTGAGGAAATGCTGGCATTTATTTCAATAGTGCCATATTTTACTTCATCAGTAGCAACTTCTATGTTGCCTTCTTTGTCTACTTCAACATCGATATCGTCTATTTTAGATTTTCCAGGTGAGCGGATTTCATAGAATATAACTTTCATATCTTTACTATCTTTTAACTTTTCAATTAAGCTATTTATTTGTGATAGCTTACCTGAGTCGATGTGGCCAATAATATTGATGGTATTTTCACTTTTAAATATGGCGTAGTTTCTAGAAAAGCGAAAGCGTTCAAATGTATCTAATCTACTAAGATAATCATTATAGATAATTTCTAAAATTTGTTTGGATAAACTTATATTCTTTCTTTGGTTATGATAATCTTGTAATTCTTTCCTTAAAGATGAAGCAAAAAAATTATCTTCTTCAGATAAATAATAAATAATATCATCTTCTTTTGGACAGCCTATAATTATACCGTTAATTTCGTCTAAAATAATTTCTGATAATTCTTGGGATACGTCTTCATCTGGATGATTTAATTTAAAACCAATAATAGCTTTATCTAATAGTTCTTTCATATTATCTTTCCTTTG
>CAMOSR010000022.1 GCA_946625165.1 uncultured Bacillota bacterium | reverse complement strand
ATTCACTATCTATATTTTTAAACTATTACTATGAAGTAGAAAAAATTTTAGACATTAGTAGAAACGTATTTATACCAAAACCTAACGTCGATAGCATAGTAGTTTCTTTTAACAAAAAAGAAAGAGTGCCACTTAAAAATGAGAATATATTTTTTAAACTTATAAGAGATTCTTTCAAACAGAAAAGAAAAACTTTAAGAAATAACCTGAAAGGATATAACTTAGAAAAAATAGAAGAAGTTTTAGCTAAACATAACTTAGACTTATCAGTTAGAGCTGAAGCATTGCCAATAGAAATATTTGTAGAAATATCTAATAATTTATAAAAAATATTTCATTTTTTTACACATTGATATATAATATAAAGCCACAGGAGGAGTTAACATGAACAAAAACCTAGAACAAAACATTAATGAAGCTATCCAAATAATAACAAAGTTAAAAGAAAAATATAGTGATGAAATAAATAACAGTGTAAAAGTAAATAGAATCTTTCAAGAAATAGTATATTATTACAGAGATTTATTAATAATGGGCTACAGCATAAATAACATGACTAATACAGATAGACAGTACCTAGATTTCCTAGAAGAACTTTTAGTAAAAGAAGCACTTGAATATAACAAAACAAGTAGATTCACCACGCTAAATGAACAAGTAGAATTTATTAGCCATATGAATTTATCCGAAGAAGAAAAATTGATGCTGATAAAATCATTATACAAAAACTTTGGCGTCCAATACACTCCAAGCAAAGAAGAGCAAAGCCCAGAATTTTCAAACAAACAATATAGTAAAAAGTAAACTGTTAACGAAAAAGTTAACAGTTTTCTAACATAAAAATAGTAGATATTTTATATATAAAATGTTAAAATATATGGCGAAGAGGTGGTTCAATGATTAATAAAAAATGGGATATTATTTTAAAAGAAGAGATGAAAAAACCATATTTTAAAAAATTAGGAACCTTTGTTAAAAATGAATATGGTAAAAAAATAGTCTACCCAGAATATAAAAATATATTTAACGCCCTTAGATATACCGATTATGATGAAGTAAAAGTTGTAATTTTAGGGCAAGACCCTTACCATGGTCCTAAAGAAGCACACGGCCTTTCATTTTCCGTAGAAGAAGGAGTTAAAAGACCACCATCACTCGATAATATATTTAAAGAACTAAAAGATGATTTAAACATTACTAGAACTAACAACAATTTAACTGACTGGGCCAAACAAGGAGTATTTCTATTAAACTCTATTATGACCGTTATTAAAGATAGCCCACTTTCACACAAAGATAAAGGCTGGGAAACATTCACCGACAATTTAATAAAACTATTAAACGAAAGAGAAAAACCAATTGTCTTTATTCTTTGGGGAAGTTATGCTAGAAGCAAAAAAATACTAATAACAAATAAGAACCATTATATTATAGAATCTCCACACCCATCACCACTTTCTGCCTATAGAGGATTTTTCGGAAGCAAGCCATTTTCTAAAACCAATAACTTCCTAGTTGCTCATGGGATAGCGCCTATCAAATGGGGTGAAGAAGATGCATGAAGTAATTAACGATATTAAAAAAGAAATCAAAAATAATGAACCATTAATACTAGCCACATCAGGTGGGCCAGACTCCATGTGCTTATTAAATTTACTTTTATCTTTAAAAGATGAAAAAAAATTAAACATAATTTGTGCCCATGTTAATCATAATCTAAGAAAAGAAAGTAAAGAAGAAGCTGAAATGGTAAAAAACTTTTGTTTAAGTAATAATATTACCTATGAATACACAGAAATAAACGGCTATAAAGGTAATACTGAAAACTATGCTAGACAAAAAAGGTATACATTTTTTGAAAACCTAATAAAAAAATATAATGCTAAATACTTACTTACTGCCCATCATGGTGATGACCTTATGGAAACTATTTTAATGCGTCTTTCTAGAGGAACCAGCCTAGATGGTTTTAAAGGATTTAGTAGAATATCAAAAAGAGAAAACTATATAGTATATAGACCACTTATCCACGTGACTAAAGATGAGATTTTAAATTACGTTAAAGAAAATGATATTCCATATGCTATAGATAAAACTAATAGTGAAGACAAATATACAAGAAACAGATTTAGAAAATACATTCTCCCACCATTAAAAAATGAAAATAAAGAAGTTCATAGAAATTTTCTAAAGTTAAGTGAAACACTAGAAGCATATGACAATCACATAAATAAGGAAATTAAAAAACTAATGCCAATCATTTATAAAAATAATAAATTAAATGTAGAATTATTTAATCAAAACGATAGAATTATTAAACAAAAAATCTTATATAATATTTTAGATAAAATATACAAAGAAAACATTAATTTAATTAAAGATAAACATATAAATTTTATCTTGGAACTGCTTGAAAATAAAAGACCAAACATAAAATTAGACTTACCACAAAATAAAATGTTTAATAAATCTTACAATGAAGCTTATATTACTGAAAAAACAGAAGAAAAAGAATATAATTTTATCTTTGAAGATGAATTAAAGCTTCCAAATAATCACATAATAAAGAAAATAGAAGACACTAAAGAAAAGTCAAACTATGTAATAAAATTAAATTCCAAAGATATATCTCTGCCATTACACATAAGAAGCAGAAAAGAAGGAGATAAAATCTACATAAAAGGGTTAAATGGAAGTAAAAAGGTCAAAGACATATTTATTAATGAAAAAATCCCAAACCGAGAAAGAAAACTATATCCAATAGTTACTGACAATAAAAATAATATTCTTTGGTTACCAGGTCTTAAAAAAAGTAAATTTGACCGCGCAAATACGCAAAACTATGATATAATAATTAAGTATTTTTAGAAAGGAAGTTTTTATGAATAAAAAAGTTGTTAAAAGAGGATTAGTCCCTTATGCTTTCCTACTAGTATTTTTCTTGAGCATAATGATGCTGGTAAATACCATGAATACTGAAGTTCATGAAACAAATTATAGTAAATTCATGAAAGAAGTAGAAGCAAAAGAAGTAAAAGAAATTACAGTAACACCCCATACTAATGCTAGTATATATACGATAACAGGTAAATTAAAAGATTATAAAAGTAATGAATTATTTTCTTTCAACATGCCACTTACTGATGAAAGTATGGTTAAATTATTAGATGCTGAAAAAGAAGCAAATTTTACACTAAAAACCACAGCTGATTCTAGTTCAAATCCAATACTAATATTTGTTATGAATTATCTTCCAACAATACTTCTCATCGGTGTAACCCTGTATGCTATTAATAGAGTATTTGGTAAGCAAATGGACGGAAATAGATCAATGGACTTTGGAAGATCTAAAGCTAGACTTTCAGGTGGCGAAAATAAGGTAACATTTAAAGATGTTGCAGGCCTAGACGAAGAAAAAGAAGAATTAGAAGAATTAATAGACTTCTTAAAAGCCCCTAAAAAATTCCAAAAAATGGGAGCTAGAATACCTAAAGGAGTACTACTAGTAGGACCTCCAGGAACAGGTAAAACATTGCTCGCTAGAGCAGTAGCCGGAGAAGCTAACGTACCATTTTACTTTATAAGTGGTTCAGACTTCGTCGAATTATTCGTTGGAGTGGGCGCCTCTCGTGTTAGGGACATGTTTAAACAAGCTAAACAAAGCGCTCCATGTTTAATATTCATCGACGAAATCGACGCTGTCGGAAGACAAAGAGGAACTGGTTTAGGCGGTGGACATGACGAAAGAGAACAAACATTAAACCAATTATTAACTGAAATGGATGGTTTTGGTGCTAATGAAGGCATTATAATTATTGCCGCAACAAATAGACCAGATGTTTTAGATCCCGCGCTTTTAAGACCAGGAAGATTTGATAGACAAGTAACCGTAAATCTTCCAGACGCTAAAGGAAGAGAAGAAATACTAGCTGTTCATGCAAAAGGGAAAACCTTTGCTCCAAATATAACCCTATCAAATTTAGCAAAAAGAACTGTTGGTTTTAGTGGAGCAGACTTAGAAAACCTACTCAATGAAGCAGCTTTACTTACTGTAAGAAGAAATAAAAAAGCCATTACTATGGCCGAAATAGACGAAGCTCACGATAGAGTACTTATGGGACCAGCTAAAAAATCACACAAATACACCGAAAAAGAAAAGAAAACAGTAGCATACCATGAAGCAGGACACGCCGTTGTCGGAATAAAACTAGAAGGTGCTAACGACGTACAAAAAATAACCATCATCCCTAGAGGACAGGCCGGAGGTTATAATCTAATGCTTCCAAAAGAAGAAACATATCTTTCAACTAAAAATGAGCTTTTACAAACAATCAGCGGATTACTTGCTGGAAGAGTAGCCGAAGAAATCATGTTTAACGAAATAACAACCGGAGCTTCAAACGACTTTGAAAAAGCAACTAGAATTGCAAGAGCTATGGTTACAGAATATGGAATGAGTGATTTAGGACCGATTCAATTCGAAGAAAGACAATCAAACGTTTTCTTAGGAAGAGACTATAATAAAGCACAAAACTTTTCACATGAGGTTGCTAAACAAATAGATGAAGAAGTAAGCAAGATAATAAAAAAACAATATGAAGTAACCAAAAAAATCATCAAAGAAAATATGGACTTATTAAAGTTAATTGCTGAAACACTACTAGAATATGAAACAATTACCAAAGAACAAATTGATTACTTGGTAAAAAATGGCAAAATGCCAAAAGAAGACAAAGCCAATGATAGCCAGGATATTAAAGAGGCAAAGCTAGAAGACTTAACCTTAGAAGATCTTAAGGACATAGCTAAAGATGAAAAAATAAAAGGTTACGAAAAACTAACAAAAGAAGAATTAACTGAAAAGTTAAAAGAGAAAATGAACAAGGAATAATTTCCTTGTTTTTTTTAAGAAAAATGATATAATATTTCGTAAAAAAGGTGATGATAAAATGACCGATAATTGGTATAAAATGTATGAAGTGGCAAAAAACTATTATAATAAATACCAAAATTTACAAATACCTGCAAAATATGTTACAAGTGACGGCATTAAAATTGGTGCTTGGATAAGCAATCAAAGAAGAAACTATAAGAATAAAAAGCTAAGTGAAGAACAAATAAAATTATTAAATTCGGTTGGAATGGTGTGGAAAGTAGAAAAACAAACATGGGAAGAAATGTATGAACTTGCCAGCAATTATTATAAACACCATAAAAATCTAAAAATAAATAAAAAATTTATAACAAAAAACGGATACGATTATGATGAAAACGGATTAAGACTAGGAATATGGATTATAGAGCAAAGAAAGTCATTTAAAAAAAATAAAATATCCAAAGAAAGAAAAGAAAAGCTAGATGAAATAAAAATGATATGGGATGTTAATAAAAATTCGTGGGATAAAATGTATGAACTTGCATCTAAATACTATGCAAAAAATGGAAATTTAAAAATACCAACACATTTTAAAACAAAAGATGGAGTAAGTTATGATAAAAACGGATACAATTTAGGATTATGGATTGGAAACCAGAGGCAAATTTTTAATTCAAGCAAAGATATAAGAAGAAGGCAGCAAAAGTTGAGTCCAAGACGTATTTTTCTTCTAAATGATATAGGCATGATATGGGATGCTAGCCTTGATTGCGATAGACGCTGGGACAGAATGTATAAATTAGCAAGAAACTATTATTATCGTTACAAAAAATTAGATATTCCAGTAGATTTTAAAACCAAAAACGGGTATACATATGATAAAAATGGGGAAAAATTAGGAACATGGATTCAGAATCAAAGAAGAGCATATAAAGCTAGAACAAATCCAAGATATGCTAAAGACGTTGAACCACTATCCGAACAAAAAGAAATAGAATTAGAAAAAATTGGTATGATTTGGAACATATATGATTATAAGTGGTATAAAAATTATGAAATTGTCAAAAATTATTATATTAACCATGGTAATTTAGATGTACCTACAAATTTTAAGACTAAAGACGGCATCCAATTTGACGAAGAAGGACTAAATATATATAATTGGTTGAGCCAGCAGAGAAAAGCTATAAAAGGCTCAAAAAATGTTAGAAAATTAAACAAACAACAAATAGATTTATTAAACGAAATAAACATGCCATGGGTAAGCGTAAACAAATCAGAAGAAAAATGGATGAGGTTTTATAACTTAGCCAAAGAGTATTATCAGTACCATCATAACCTAGACATAGAAGGAAAATTTATAACTGTAAATGGCTATGAATATGACGAAAAAGGCGAAAAACTAGGTAGATGGATTCGTACACAACGAGAAAAATACAAGCAAAGACAAAAAGAAGATAAAAAACAAATCACCGATGAACAAATAAACTTATTAACCCAAATAGGTATGATTTGGCAAAAAATAGAAAGAAAGCCAAAATTTAGTACAATTGATACTAGAAAAGGAAAAATAGAAGACAACATAGAATATCAAGAATTAGTTGCTAAAATAAATCTCCTAAAAATAATGGGATTACCGCTAATCATAGATGGAAAACCAAATCCCATAATTTATATGTCAGATAGAGAATTAAAGAGCAAACTAAACATCAATATAGAAGATTTAATATATAATTTTTATAGTGAAGAAAAATCTGAAGAAGTTGCCAAAGCCATAAGAAAGCAAAATAAAACATTGATTAAAAGGTACAAATAGTGATTTGTACTTTTTATTTTTAGACAAAATTAATAGATTTATATTAATTAATGTGTTAAAATGAATATAGCTAGAAAAAATGAAAATGGTGGTAAAATGGGAAAGACAATTGCACTTGTTAATCAAAAAGGTGGAGTTGGCAAAACAACTTCAAGTATAAATTTGGCAGCTTCTTTAGGCTACCTAGGTAGAAGAGTATTATTAATAGACTTAGACCCGCAAGGAAATAGTACTACTGGTCTTGGAATTGATAAGGGAGATATAAAAAAAAGCATATATGATTTACTAATAGGAACAGCAGAACTAAAAGATGTAGTAAAGAAAACCAAATTCAAAAACTTATTTATCATTCCAGCAACGATAAGCCTAGCTGGAGCTGACATTGAACTTATGGAACAAAGTAGATTAGATCCAGAGTTTTCTAAAAGTAGACAATTAAAAAATAAACTAATGATAGCCGAAGACACATTTGACTATATTATAATTGATTGTCCGCCATCACTTGGATTACTTACAACTAACGCCTTATGTGCAGCAAATTCTGTTATAATACCAGTTCAGTGTGAGTTCTTCGCCTTAGAAGGAATTATGCAATTATTAAATTCAATAATGCTTGCACAAAAAACCTTAAATCCTTCTTTGGATATCGAAGGAGTACTACTAACAATGCTAGATAATAGAACAAACTTAGGCTTAGAAGTTGTACAAGATATCAAAAGTTACTTTAAAGAAAGAGTATATGACACAATAATACCAAGACTTGTCAGACTATCAGAAGCTCCAAGCCACGGCAAACCAATAATTGCCTACGACCCAAAAAGCAGAGGAGCCGAAGCATATATAAATTTAGCGAAAGAGGTGATTGCTAGAAATGGAAAGTAGAAGAGCACTAGGAAAAGGACTAGAACAACTATTTGATTTAGACAATTTAAATGTTGAAAACGTCAGTGATTTCGAAAAAAATCTATATAAAGAAGTAAAAACAGAAGAAATAGTGGAATTAAATATTGATGAATTAAGACCAAACCCTTATCAGCCGAGAACTGTCTTTGATGAGGATGCGTTAAAAGAACTAGCTGAATCTATTAAAGAAAATGGAGTCATCGAACCAATAATTGTTAAAAAAAGCATTAAAGGCTATGACGTCATAGCTGGTGAAAGAAGATTGAAAGCAAGTAAACTTGCCGGAAAAGAAACTATCCCAGCTATTATCAGACAATTAAGCGATGAAAAAATGGCAGAAATTGCACTCTTAGAAAACCTTCAAAGAGAAAATCTAACCGCTTTAGAAGAAGCTAAAGCCTACAAAAGCTTAATTGATAAACTACATTTAACCCAAGAAGAACTAGCAAAAAAAGTTAGTAAAAGTAGGAGCCATATCACTAATATGCTAGGACTACTTAGATTGCCTGAAGAAGTACAAGATATGATTCAAAATAAAAAGCTTACAATGGGACACGCTAGAGCTTTAAGCAAATTAGAAGACCATGAAGAAATTATCAAAATGGCTAGAGAAATAGCTAATGAAAAACTATCTGTAAGAGTAGCTGAAGAAAAAAGCTCAGATAAAAAACACACTGTAAAATCTCACAAAAGATATAATGAATACGAATATGTTCAAGACTTATTAAGAGAAAAATTAGATACAAAAGTAAAAATAAAAGATAAAAAAATAGAAATTTCTTTTACAAACACCGCCGATTTAAATAGAATCCTCGAAATAATCAATATAAAGGAGTGATACTATGGAAAACATTTTAAATAAAGAAATAATAAAATCTATTATAATAATAGTACTTTCAATTATCATTTACATTACTTTCAAAAATGTAATATCAAATACAGTTTTGAAAAAAGCTAAAAAAAAGTCAGACAAAAAGGCACTAACTACGATAACTGTAGCCACCAATATAATTAAATACATGCTATATATTGCTGGGCTTTTAATGATATTAGATATCTGGGGTGTAGACACCAAAGCCCTACTTACATCATTAGGCGTAGTAGGAGTAATTGTTGGACTCGCACTTCAAGATTTATTAAAAGATATTATCGCAGGAACTTCCATACTTACTGAAGACCAATTTCAAGTAGGAGATAATATTAAAATAGGTGATTTTAGAGGAGACGTTATTTCACTTGGCTTAAAAACAACCAAAATAAGAGCCTATACTGGTGAGATAAAAATAATCGCAAACAGAAACATTACTGAAGTTACAAACTACAGTTTAAAATCATCAAAGAGTATTATCGACGTTCCAACATCATACGAAGATGACATTGATAAAGTAATAGGAGCCATAAAAAAAGTATGTGAAAAACTAAAAAATGAAAAAGACTATGTAATAGGAGAAATAGAAATATTAGGAGTAGAAGAATTATCTGATAGTTCCATAAACATTAGAGTGGCTGCTACTACTAAACCAACATATAATATACCATTTAAAAGAGTCTTTTTAGAGGAAATTGTTAAAGAATTTAAAAAGCAAAAATTAACAATCCCATATCCACAGGTGGAGGTACATCATGAAAAATGATTATAAATTAGGAAGTATAGTCTTAATGAAAAAAGCACACCCATGTGGCACTAATGAATGGGAAATTACAAGACTAGGCGCCGACATAAAAATAAAATGTTTAGGCTGTGGAAGAAGTATAATGCTTCCAAGAATTGATTTTAATAAGAAATTAAAGAAAATAATCAAATTATAGGAGGAAGACATGAAAAAGAAAAAAAGCGTTTTATTAGGACCTGTTATTACAATTATCATATTGACTCTTACAATTATGATTATTAGTAGTATATGCTCATTTTTAGGTATTCAAGGCGAAGTAACGAAAGTAACAAACGCAAGCCTAGAAACAATGACTGTAAATGTAAAAAACATATTTTCTAAAGAAGGCATGAGATACTTTTTTAGTTCACCAGTAGAAACTTTTAGAACATTTAAACCATTGGTTTTATTAATAATCTCATTAATGGCCGTATCTATTGGAAAAGCAAGTGGACTATTTAAAGCAATGTTCACACCTTTAAGAACTTTAAAACCAGGCGTTGTAACTTTCATGACTCTATTCATCGGTATAATATCTTCTTTCTTAGGTGAATACGGCTTTATCCTAGTTATGCCATTAATAGCTGTTATATATCAATATTTAGGCAAAAACTCAATGCTTGGAATACTAACCGCTTTCATTGGCGTTAGTATGGGATATGGTGCAGGATTAGTGTTTAACTACGATGATTACCAGTTAGGCTTACTAACAAGTCAAGCAGTTACTGTAGATGTTGATAAAGATTATGTCTTTAATGCTTGGTCAAACACATACGCAATGGTTGCTTCTACATTTATTTTATCAATAATTGGTACTATAATTATAGAAACAATCCTAAAACCAAAAGTTAAAGAATCAATTAAAGAAGAAGATGAACTAGCAATATCTAGAAAGGGATTATTATGGAGTAGTATTGCTTTCGTCATATTAATGCTTATTGGTATATACACAATTGTCCCTGATCTTCCAGGCTCAGGACTGCTACTGGATAATACTAAAACTAGCTATGTTACGCAGTTATTAGGTGAAAAAGCTCCATTCCAAGACGCCTTTGGTTTTATTTTCTTAATCATAATGATGGTTTGTTCCGGCATATATGGAAAGATTTCTAAAAACATTAAAAGTACCAATGACTTCAGCGTCGGTTTATCTAAAGAATTTGATAATTTAGGATATATTTTCATATTAATGTTCTTCTCAGCTTTGATGATCAGCGTCTTAAACTGGACAAACCTTGGAACTGTAATTGGATCTTGGCTAATATCATTTATGAGTAACCTAGAATTTACTGGATTACCACTAATTGTTACAATGTTTATAATTATAATTATTATGTCTTTTGTCATTCCAGACACTGTTACTAAATGGCAAATTGCCTCACCAATATTAATCCCACTATTCATGAAAGCCAATATTACACCAGACTTTACCCAATTTATTTTTAAAGCTGCTGATAGTGTTGGAAAAGGTATGACACCATTTTTTATATATTTCATAATTATGCTAGCCTTCTTAGAAAAATATAACAATAAGGAAACAAACAAAATAACCGTATTTGGAACCCTTAATCTATTAAGACCAACTATATTAATATTCATGGCTGTTTGGTTATTAATAGTAGTAGGATGGTTCATTATGGGGCTTCCTTTAGGGCCAAACACGGCACCAACCTTATAGAACGATATTTAATCGTTCTTTTTATTACAAAAGAATATTAATAAGTAATATTATTTACAAATAACCATCATTTTAGTATAATATTTCCGGTGATGAAAATGAGTTTGACCGCAGGAATCGTTGGACTTCCAAATGTTGGAAAATCAACATTATTTAATGCAATTACAAAACAAAATATATTAGCTGCAAACTATCCATTTGCAACAATTGAACCAAACGTTGGAATAGTTACTGTTCCAGATGAAAGAGTAGACTTTCTAGAAGAAATATATAAACCGAAAAAAACTATACCAGCCACATTTGAATTTACAGATATTGCTGGACTCGTTGCTGGAGCGTCTAAAGGTGAAGGATTAGGGAATAAATTTCTATCACATATTAGAGAAGTTGATGCCATATGTGAAGTAGTAAGATGTTTTGATGATGGAAATATTACTCACGTATCTGGCAGTATTAATCCTATTAGAGATGTTGAAATAATAAATGTTGAATTAGAACTCGCTGACTTAGAAGTAATTGAAAATAGATTATCCAAAATGGGTAAAAAAGCTAGACTAGCAAACGACAAAGAAGCTATTAAAGAATTAAATCTACTAGAAAAGTTAAAAGAAAATTTAGAAAAAAATATCGCGCCTAGAAATCTAGATTTAACCGAAGAAGAACTAAAAATACTAAAACCATTTAATTTACTCACAATAAAACCAATCATATACGTAGCTAATGTAAACGAAAATAACATAAATGAAGATAATGAATATGTCAAAGAACTAAAAGAATATGCTTCTAAAGAAAATGCTGAAGTAGTTAAAATTTGTGCCAAAATTGAAGAAGAATTAGTAGAATTAAGTGAAGAAGATAAAAAAGAATTCCTAAACGACTTAGGCATAAAAGAAAGTGGACTAGATAAATTAATTAAAAGTTCATATAAACTTTTAGGACTATCTACATTCTTAACATCAGGAACAGATGAAGTTAGAGCTTGGACCTTTAAAAATGGCATGAAAGCTCCAGAATGTGCCGGAATTATTCATACTGACTTCCAAAAAGGATTTATTAAAGCCGAAGTAATGAGCTTTAATGATTTAAAAGAATTAGGAAGTGAACAAAAAGTCAAAGAAGCTGGAAAGCTAAGGTTAGAAGGAAAAGACTACATCATGCAAGATGGCGATATTTGCCTATTTAGATTTAACGTTTAAAATGAAACAAAAAGTTCATATTGAACCTCAGTTCTATATTTTTTAGTCACTACATTATAACACTAGGCTTTTAAATGAGCTTTTTTTATTTTCATATTTACTGATATTGCACATATTAAGACAATTTATCCTTAAAAACATGTATTTATTATTTACTTTTTAAATATATTTTGTTATAATCTATAGCGAGTAATTTATTTACTCCTTGCTTCTAATAAGAAGCCAACAGACCATAAGGAGGTGTAAAAATGAGACATTATGAGATTATGTTTATCGTAAGACCAACACTAGGCGAGGACGAAGTAAAAAAAATCGTTAAAGATTTTTCTGAAACAATCACTAAAAATGGTTCAAAAGTAACTGATGAACAAAGTATGGGACAAAGAGAACTTGCTTACGAAATTAAAGACTTTAAAAGTGGATACTATTTTGTATTTCAAGTAGAAGCTAACGATGATAAAGCAATTAAAGAATTTGACCGTTTAGCCCTTATCAACAAAGATATAATTCGTCATTTAATTACAAAAGTAGAAGACTAAGAAAAGAGGTACTTATATGAATAGAGTTTGTTTAGTTGGTAGGTTAACTGCTAAACCAGAATTAAGATATACAGGTTCTAACATTCCATATACCAGATTTAGTTTGGCTGTTAATAGAACTTTTAACAATGCCCAAGGCGAAAGAGAAGCTGACTTTATAAACATAGTTGTTTGGAGAAAACAAGCAGAAAACGTTGCAAATTACCTAGATAAAGGTAGTCAAGTATCAATAGAAGGCAGAATTCAAACAGGTAGTTTTACCGATCAAAACGGAAATAAAAGATATACAACAGACGTCGTTGCTGATTCTGTACAGTTTCTAGATACAAGAAGAAACGCGAATAATTCAACACCATATGATTACCAAGACGCACCTGCTTCAGAAGAACCTATGCAAAATAATGTTGACATTGCTGATGATCCTTTTGCCGATTTTGGGGATAACGTATCAATCGATGATAATTTTCTAGAATAAAGGAGGATAATATAAATGGCAGAATACCGTAGGAAAAAAAGAAAAGTATGCCAATTATGTGCCGGAAAACACGTAACATATAAAGATGAAAATATTAAAAAATATGTTAGTTTAGATAAAGGTAAAATATTACCAAGAAGAATTACAGGTACATGTGCAGAACATCAAAGATATATAGCTGGTGAAGTGAAAAAAGCTAGATTTATAGCTTTATTACCATTTGTTAAATAAGAGTAATAGATTAAACTGTTACTCTTTTTCTGTAAACAAATGTCTGTATTTTAAAATATAAATTTTTTTTTAAAATAATTTAAAAAATCGTGATATACTAAAATAGTAAAGGATGATAATATGGAAAAAGAAGCCTCATTAGAAGATATCGTCAAAAACGACTATCAAGAAAAGACAATTTTAAATTTAGAAGTTCCTACAAATAAAATAGGACTAGCAAATGATCATAGAGGATATAAATTAAAACAAAAACTTACAAAATATTTGACTAAAAAGGGATATACTATCATTGATTACGGATGTGATAACTCACAAAATCATGACTATCCTGAATACGGTTTTAAATTAGGCGAAGCTATTAGAGACGGTGAGATTGAAAAAGGAATAGCTATTTGTGGAAGTGGAATAGGCATCAGCATAGCTTGTAATAAAGTAAAAGGCGTAAGATGCGCCAAAGTAAACAACATTAAAGAAACTAAATACACAAGATTAGATAATGATGCAAATATTATCGCCATAAGTGGAGATATGCCAACATTTAGAGCTAAAGATATTGTAGATGTTTTTCTAAAAACCAAATTTAGTAATGAAGAGCGTCATCAACGTAGAATAAACATGTTAAACGAGTATAAATGATAAAACCATCCTTATACATTATAATTCTCATCATTACAGTTTGGGCTTTAGAAAGTATAAACACTACAGGAATTTTTAAAAAGAATAGATATTATGAAACTAGGGTATTATACTTAATAGTTAGTATAGCTTTATCATATCTAGTAGTCAACTTTTTATATGATTTTATTATTAACACAAAAATTATATAACAGGAGGCTAAATATGAAAAAGTTTATTATAACTGCATCTTTAATAGTATTAATACCTTTTTTTATTACCAAAATTTTTGTAAAAACCGAAAAAATTAAATTTGAATACATAAGTAACGACTTCATAAAAGTTAAAAATGAAAAAACCGGAAATATATTGAAAGTTCCATTTGAAGATTATATAAAAGGCGTTGTATCAGGCGAAATGCCAGCATCATTCGAATTAGACGCCCTGAAAGCACAAGCCGTCGCCTCTAGAAGTTATGCTCTATATCACATGCATGGTGGCAAGTACGATGTCACAAACACGACATCCAATCAAGTTTATCTCACCGATGAAGAACTTAAAAAAAAATGGAAAGACGAATATAACAAAAAAATAAATAAAATTAAAACTGCAGTTATTGAAACCAAAGGAGAATATTTAACCTATAACGGGGAAGTTGTAAATGCCATGTTTTTTTCAACAAGTGTAGGAATGACCGAAAATAGTGAAGAAGTATTTGTCTCCAAAGTTCCATATTTAAGAAGTGTCTCCAGCAAATGGGATGAAACCTCACCAGTATTTACTGATACCTCTACCATGGAATTAAAAGATTTCTATACAAAGATTGACTTACCATATAACGAAAAGTTAAACATTGAAGTTTTAGAAAAAACCAGCACAGGTAGAATAAAAAAATTAAAAATAAATGAAAAGGAAATGAACGGGAGAGACATTGCTCAAAAATTAGGTATAAGATCTAACTATTTCAATATAATTCAAAATGAAAACAAAGTTACCATTACCACAAAAGGTTTTGGTCATGGAGTAGGTTTAAGCCAATATGGTGCCAATGGCATGGCAAAAGAAG
>CAMOSR010000021.1 GCA_946625165.1 uncultured Bacillota bacterium | reverse complement strand
TTCTGAATTATTAAAACCATAGTAGTTTTCTTTAGCTGTAATTATTCCAAGAAGTGCATGCATAAGCCAATGCTTCGCATCACATTCTTCAAATCTAGGAACATTAATAACTATCTCATTATTAAATGGTTTATATTCACACGGAAGTTTAGCTAAGTACATACTTTCCCTTTTTATCTTTAAGGTCTTAAGTCTCTCTTTCAAAGTCTCTAAACTAACGTCTTTAAACATGTCATTAAAGATCGTTATTAATTCTAAAAGGTTATCTTTAACTTCTACTGTAATACTTTGATTACTGTCAAGTATGACTTTGATTTCTTCAAGCATAATCTTAATCACCTAAAATGATTATAGCACAACAAATTTTTTTTGTATACGATTTTGTCGATTTTTTTTGACGTTTAATATACACTTTTATTTACTTTATATTTACTTTTCCCTTAAATTCAAGGGCTTTTTCCACATCTAATATGTGGAAAAATATTTTCATATTTTTTTATCTCTAAAAACACAAATATGTCCAATATATAACATTTTTAAACAATAAATCCCTTATTTAATTTACTTATAATGGTATATTTGGTAAAATATTATTGGTGATATTATGTATCGAAAAACTTATGCAGAAATAGATTGCAATATTTTAACTGACAATATAAAAAATATAAAAGAAAATTATAAATACGATTACTATATTGGAGTCGTTAAAGCCAACGCTTATGGTCACGGAGACTACGTTATAAATAGTCTAATAGAAGGAGGAATAAATTATTTAGCTGCCTCTTCCCTAGAAGAGTGTCTAAGCATCAGAAAAAGAAACAATGACATTCCAATTTTATGTTTAGAAAAAATAAATGCCGAATATTTAGATATATGTGAAAAAGAAAATATAACTATAACTATAACTGATATGGATTGTTTTAATAGTCTTGATTTAACCAAAAACATAAAAGCCCATATCAAAATTGATAGTGGTATGAATAGACTTGGATTCAAAGATAAAAATGAAGTTAAAGAAGTTTTTGATAAACTAACTAACAGTAATATAACTCTAGAAGGAATATATACTCACTTCGGAACAAGTGGTATGTGGGATAAATATTATGATAATGCCATAGAAAAATTTAAAGAAATAACTTCTTTAATAGACTTGACCAAAATACCTATTATCCATTTAAGTAGATCCCTAACTTTAGTAACCCACCCAAAAATAGACTTTGCTAATGGAGTTCGTCTAGGCATAGCTATGTATGGATTTGATCAAAACATGAATGAACCCACTGGACTTAGAAAAATTAAAAGAAATATGTATTTAAAAAAGCATCATATTTCCCCTATTACATTTAAAAATAATTTAAAACTTAAAACAGCCTTGACCCTACATTCAACTGTAATGGCAACAAAAGAAGTCAAGCAAGGAGAATACATTAGTTACGGAGCTAAATACATTGCAAATGAAAATACAAAAATAGCTATTCTCCCTATAGGATATGCTGATGGATTATTAAAAGAAAATGAAAATTTAACTGTTAAAATAAATGACCGAGAATACAAAATTGTTGGTGAAATTTGCATGGATATGATAGCTGTTAAAATAGATGATAAAGTTAAAATAAATGATGATGTAATTATATATGACAATATCAAGAAAAGAAGTAAAGAACTCCACGTCAGCGCCTATACCCTACTTACCTCTATTACAACTAGAGTCCCTAGAGTATATAAAGAAAAAGAAAAAATTATAGAAATAAAATATTAAGGAGGAAACATCATGGAATTCGAAGTAGTAATAATTGGAAGTGATGCTAATGCCTACTATATGGCAAGGTGTGCCCATGAAGCGTACGGAAGAAAAGTTAAACTTTTTTCTGTTAAACCAATGAGTTTCACAAATCACTCTAATATAATTGACGCCACATATGATAGTAGATTATGGAATCAAGAAGAATTCCCTAAAGCTATAAATGAATATGTTAAAAATATCAACGCTAAAAAAATAGTATGTATATCAACCAATGAAACATACGCAAGATTCCTAGTAGCTGGTAAAGACAAATTAGATAAAAGAATTCTTTTCAACTATGTGGACTTAGACTTTTTAGACTCCCTTATGATGAAAGATAAATTTTATGAAAAATTTGGTAATTCTGGATTATTACCAAAGACCATAATATATAATTTAAACGATAAACTAAAGATAGATTTTGACTTTCCAGTTATTATTAAACCTAGTAACGTTATAACATTTAATCACATAGATTTTGAAGGAAAAAAGAAAATATACAAACTAAACAATATAGAAGAAGTAAAACAAACAATAAATTATTTTAAAAATAGTGATTATAAAGACACGCTAATCATTCAAGAATATATTCCTGGTGACGATAGCTCCTTATTTGATAGTGTCGTTTATTGTAATACCAAAGGTAAATGTGAATTCATTTCATTCGCGCAAATTGGACTTCAAGAACACACCTCTAATATGGTCGGCAATGCTGCTTGCCTAATAAACGGTTTTAACACAAACAATTATGATAAAAAAACGATTTTAGAATTTAAAAAATTTATGGAAAAAATAAAATTTAAAGGACTCGCTGAATTAGATATAAAATATGACAGTAGAGACAAAAAATATAAAATATTAGAAATAAACGCTAGACAAGGTAGATGTAGCTACTATGTCACTGCTGCTGGCTATAATCTTGTTAAATATGTGGTAGATGATTTAGTATATGATAAAACCAATGAATTCAAAATAATTGATAAAAAAATTGGACTTACATACGTTCCGAAAGGAATAATAAAAAAATATGTAAAAAACGAAAAATTTAAAAAAGAAATATTAAAACTATATAAAGAAAAAAAAGTAGTATACCCTCTTTTATACAAAAAAGATATGCCACTTAAAAGAATACTATTTTTAATAAGAAAACACTTTAGATATTATAAAGACTATAAAAACGGATATTGGAAAAGCTAGAAAGGTGATTTTATGTGTGGATTTTGCGGATATATAAATAAAAAAGATAAAGATCAAATAAAAAAAATGAATGATGCCATTACCCATAGAGGTCCAGACGATGAGTCATATTACAAAGATGATTACATTGCCATGGGCTTTAGAAGACTTTCTATCATTGACTTAAAAGGCGGAAGACAACCCATGACCAACGAAGACGATTCTATGGTAATAACATATAATGGTGAAATATATAACTTTAAAGAAATAAAAGAAGAATTAATAAAAAAAGGACACATTTTTAAAACAAACGCTGATACTGAAGTAATTCTTCACGGATATGAAGAATATAAAGAAAGAATACTAGATAAACTAAGGGGGATGTTTGCCTTTGTAATATGGGATAAAAAGAGCAAAACCCTATTTGGAGCTCGTGACCATTTTGGTCAAAAACCATTCTATTATGCTAATATGAATGGAACATTTATGTACGCATCAGAAATAAAAAGTCTTTTATACCATGAAGATTTTGTCAAAGAAGTAAATGAAAAAGCTCTAAAACCGTATTTAACATTCCAAACATCAGTTTTAGATGAAACATTCTTTAAAGGAGTTTATAAATTAAGACCAGGACACTATTTCAAATACGATTTTAAAATCAATAGATTACAAATAGAACAGTATTATAATATAAATTTTAAACCTATGGTTCAAGATTTTGATAAACTAGTTGATAAAATAGATGATACTATTACTAAATCTATAGATTATCACACCATAAGTGATGTCCCTGTTGGAGCATATCTATCAGGTGGAATTGACTCTTCTTATGTTGTAAGTTATTTAAAACCAGATAAAACATTCTCTGTTGGCTTTGACTATAAAGACTTTAATGAAGTACCTATGGCCAAAGATTTATCAGATATGCTTGGAATTCAAAATAAAAATGAACTTATAAATGCTGATGATTTTTTCGAAAGTATTGATAAAGTTCAGTACTATGCCGATGAACCAACAGCTAATTTATCAGCCGTTCCCCTATACTTCTTATCAAAACTAGCAGCAAAAGATGTTAAAGTTGTCTTATCAGGAGAAGGTGCTGATGAATTGTTTGGCGGATATACATCATATGATGAAGATAAAACATTAAAAAAATATCGTAAATTACCTTTTTTTATAAGGAAATTTATAAAGATATTAGTCTCACCATTTCCAAGTTTTCATGGAAAAAATTTTCTAACTAAAGGTGGATCTAAAATAGAAGATTATTACGTAGGTAACGCCTTTATATTTGATAATAAAGAAGCAAATAATATATTAACTCCTACATACAAAAATAATATAACTTATCAAGATATAACTAGACCATACTTTAACAAAGTAAAAGGTAGAGATGATTTAACTAAAATGCAATATTTAGATATGTATTTTTGGCTACCAAATGACATATTACTTAAAGCTGATAAAATGAGTATGGCAAATTCTCTAGAACTCAGAGTTCCAATATTAGATAAAGAAGTTTTTGCCCTAGCTAAAACAATTCAAGCAGAATATAAACTATCACATAATACAACAAAATACATTTTAAGAAAAGCCGCTTCTAAAAGAATACCAGAAGCTTGGTATAAAAGAAGAAAAAAAGGATTCCCTGTTCCTATTATTAAATGGTTTAGAGAAGAAAAATATTATAATATTGTAAAAGAAATATTTGAAGAAGATTTCACTAAACAATTCTTCGACCAAAAAAAACTTTTAAAAATGTTAAATGAACACTATACCTCAAAGAAAAACCACTGCAGAAAGTTATGGACTATATATGTATTCTTAGTTTGGTATAAAAAATTTTTCGTAGAATTTGATAAAAGAACTGAAGCTTAAAAACTTCAGTTTTTATGTTCATAAATACCACCTAAATAAATACATCATTTTATATCGTCTGCATTAAATCTTTTATATAAACTTCTTTCCTATCATCAATAATACTATCAATAATTTGAACTTCAACCTTATCTTTGATAATCTTATCAATTTTTCTAGCTCCATACATTTTATAGTTTGTTAAATTTAATATTTCATCTTGAATATTTTTACCGATTTTAATATTTATCTTATTTACATATTTAGCCTTTAATTTATGTAATTTTAAACCGATTATTTTCTTTATATCTTCTTCACTAAGTGCATTAAATTCAATCACATCATCTACTCTATTCATAAACGGAATCGAAAAATTATCATTTAATTTTGAAGTTTCCGAAGCCAAAGTTTTAAATCCAACATTTGACTCTAAAAATCCCACATTAGAAGTCATTATAATAACTACATTATCAAACCTTACCTCTATACCTTTACTAGTTTTTATTTTACCTACATCCAAAACCTGCAAAAATAAATTAATAATATTACTGTGAGCTTTCTCAATTTCATCAAAAATTAAAACAGAATTAGGCCTATTACGAATAATCTCTAATACATTATTACTATCATCATAACCAACATACCCTGGTGGTGACCCAATAATTTTACTTACACTATGAGCTTCCCTATATTCACTTCCATCTAATTTAATTATATTTTCACTTCCAACTAAATTCTCACCAAAAGCCATAGCCAAAGCAGTTTTACCAACTCCAGAAGGACCACAAAACAAAAATGAATAACACTTATCATTAAAACCTAATTTAATTTTTTTAGCTACATTTGTAACTTCACGAATTGCTTTCTCTTGACCAATTATATTTTCCCTTAATAATTTTTCAGTTTGTTTAATTATATTTTTCTTTTCATTTAAAATTTCATAAACTGGTATCCCTGTTTTCATATTAATAACCATAGCCACATCCATCTCAGTAACTTTCTTTTTATGCTTCTTATACAAATTAAGTTCTAAATCATTAATCTTATTCATTAAACCATATTCTTCATTTTTGAAATGACTAGCCATTTCAAAATCATTATGTAATATTGCTTGCTTTTTAGCTTTAATGATTTCCTTTAGCGCCTTTGTCTTACATCTATAATCTTTTAAATCCTTGCTCTCTTTCAAACTTACTTTAGCCGAAACCTCATCTAAAACATCAATAGACCTATCAGGTTCATTACGATTATATATATATTTTGAAGAAAGCTTAATAATTAAATCAATTATATCTTCTGTAATAACAACATTATGAAAGCCCTCATATATATCTTTTAATTTCATTAAAATGCTTTTTACTGTTTTTTTAGAAGGAGCCTCAATAATAACTTTTTGAAACCTTCTTTCAAGAGCACTGTCTTTTTCAATATACTTTTTATATTCCTCTGTAGTAGTAGCGCCAATACACCTAATTTTACCTCTAGCAAGTGCAGGCTTAAATATATTAGATGCATCAATTGCTCCCTCTGCTCCACCAGCGCCAACTAATGTATGAACCTCATCAATAAATAAGATAATATCATCATTTTCCTCAATCTCTTTAAGTATCTTATTCATTCTTTCTTCAAATTCTCCTCTATATTTAGTTCCAGCAACAGATGAAGCCATATCTAAACTTATGATCCTTTTATTTTTCAAAGCTATAGGGACCTCGTCATTCACAATCATATTAGCAAGTTCCTCAACAATTGCTGTTTTTCCAACACCAGCATCACCAATAAGAAGCGGATTATTTTTAGTTCTTCTACAAAGTATCTCCAAAATTCTTTTAATCTCAGCACTCCTACCAGTAACTGGATCTAAATTACCATTAATAGCCTTTTTATTTAAATCAACGCCTAACTCATCTAACAATAATTTTTTATTACTTTTCTTATTTATTAATTTATAAGCAAAATCATTATAAAGATCGTCTATGTCAATATCCATTCCCATTAATATTCTAATCGCAACACCTTCACCCTCTTCAAGTAAACTAACAAACAAATGATTAACAGTAACTACTCCATTGTTATTGTCTTTCGCATCAACTATCGCATTTTCCAAAATTCGCTTTAAAAGAGGCGTATATAAAAACCACTCACTTGGTTTACTACCCTTGCCAAGTATTTTTACAATTTCCTTTCTTAATATTTGATAATCCAAATTATATTTCTTCAGCTTCTCAGATACCTCATTATCACCTTTAAGTATTGCAAGTAATAAATGTTCCGAAGAAACATAGGGATGACAAAGCTCGCACATTTCCTTTTTCGCATTAACTAAAATTTTTCTTGCTTCTTCTTCAAAATTACCAAACATAATTAATCTCCTTCCATTACATTCTATGAATATAATGTGAATATTTGAGAAAAAATAATCAAGCAAATTTAGACAAAAGAAAAACTTTAGAAGTTACAACATCTAAAGCTTACTTATACAACTTATATACTTTTAATATATCAAATAATAATTTAAAATTAGAAATTTTTAAATTATCAACAGTAAGAACATTATCATATCCCTTTAATTTTACATTTTTCATTAAATGGTATCCAGAAATAACATCTAACGTAGACTGAATATCAATAATATTTAAATTATCAACTAACTTTCTAGTATTTTTAACATCCTTATCAGTAGAGTTTCCTATTCTATAAATTATTGGTTCAACAATATTAACAGTCTTCTTTAGTGGCGTAGTAACCTTCTTATTATCTAGATTACTCGTAACACCATGTTTAACCGTAGGAATCAAACCACTTCCATCTGACTTATTAGCTAAAATTTCATTAGAGTAAATTGGTCTAGTAGTATCTAATGAAATAGTATTATAAAGTTTTTTCTTTGGCCCTTCACTATCATTAATTAATTCAACACTTTTGACCTTATCAGAATTAAGTCCAATAACTTTAAACCTAATTGGTTTAATTATTTCATTTAAATAAGTAAAATCCTTATCTTCAAGCTCGACTCTATTAAATAATTTATCTTTAAAAACTTTACCATTAAGTTTAATACTTTTAATTTTATTTGAATCAAGTTCAATAGGTTTAAACTTCCTTGGTTTAATTATTTCATTTAAATAAGTAAAATTCTTATCTTCAAGCTCAATTCTATTAAATAATTTATCTTTAAAAACTTTACCATTAAGTTTAATACTTTTAATTTTATTTGAATCAAGCTCAATAGGTTTAAACTTCCTTGGTTTAATTATTTCATTTAAATAACTAACTGCTTTATCATCTAAAACAACTCTATTAAATAATTTAGGTTTTGAAACAACCTCTTCATGTAATGTAATAGATTCTATCTTCTTAATATCAAATTTAAAAGGTTTCAATTTAGGTTTACTAGTAGATAACGTATCTGCCACATTTATAAAACCTACTTTTTCATTATTAATAGAAACATTTTTAAATAATTTTCTGGTGTTTTTTAAATAACTGACACTTTCACTATCAGGCTCAGAAAATTTTCCACTTTTCTTATCTAGCATATATGTAAATTTATTGATAAGATTAATTACCAAAATTATAATTACCTGAAAAGCAAACATTCCAATAAGAAGCTGCATTAAAGTTAAAACATCACTGTTTGTATATAAAGCATTATCTTTATATATATTTATTTTATTAATTCTAACAGTTATTAATATAAGGGTAAATAACATTTGAATAATTCCAAATGATGTATAATTAATAACTCTATTTACCTTATACATTTTTTTACTAAATAAAGACATTAAGGCAAATAAAGATGATAATATTACAACTATAAATAAAGTTACAAAATTAGGAAAATATAAAACCATAAATAATCCATCCATAAAATTATCAAAAAGATCAAATATTACATCACCAAAAACAAACAAAACCGTTAAAATTGTTAAAAAATAAACTATAACATATACCTTTTTACCATGTTTTTTTTGTAAAAAGAATAATACTACAGGTACCAAAAAAAGCAAGGTGAAAAGAGGATGATCTAAAATATTATCAAACAAAACCTTTAGTTTATCAAAAAACGATAATTCTTCCATTATATCACCTCTTTTGCTTAAATATTTTAACACATTAACAAATATAGTCAAATTTTATTTTTTAACCCATTTCCTAGTTTTAAAATTAAACTTACCTTCTCCAAGGACTTCTTTAATTGCATTAGATTTATAAGCCATAACAAAATATATGCCTAAACCAACTGCTCCATACAAAATTATATATAATATTGAAATAAATCTAGAAGTCGAAAAATTAGGGACAAATAAATTTAAAATAGATAAACCTAAAACCATAATAACTGTACACAATATAACCTTTACAAAAGTTCTCAAAGCCTTAGTAAAATTGATATTTGTTTTTTTATTAACCATATGCATTAAATAAATAGATTCAACAATATCTATCAAAATATTTAAAGTAATAGTTGCAAAATACGCTTCTAAGCCCATCTTATTAAATAGATGCATCATTGGCACATTAAATACAATTTTAAGAATTAAAGAACCAAGTAAAGCTGTAACCGTCGCCTTAGTATTAGTCATAGCCTGATTAGTATTGACTAAAACAGAACATATAGCAAGCGGAATTTGTGAAAGTATAAGTAACCTAAATATTGAACTATTAAGCTCATTATATCCATAGAATACTGTCCAAACAGCTTTAGACATAAAACTCATCCCAACTGCAAGTGGGATAATAACCAAACATAAAATCTGCAAAGCCTGATTAATTTTACTATTTACTTCCTTAATGTTTTTAACCGCATAACTAGAAGCAATAGTCGGAATTAAACTAGTAATAATCCCAGTAGAAACTGCCATTACAATCATATTAAGCTTAGAACCCCAAGTTGAAATAACACTTATGACATTTTCCGCTATCTTAGTCGTATAACCTAAATTAACCAAACTTTTGACAACTGTAAATACATCAACATTTACAAAAAGTGTTTCCAAAAGAGAAATTACTACAAATGGCATAGCATAAAAAACAACTTTATTAACTATTTTTTTATCAGTTATTTTAGATTCCTCTGGCAGTTTTTTAGCTTTCTTATTTAAACTAGTACTATGTTTAATCTTATTATGTACATAAAAATAAGCTGCTAATGCACCAACAGTTGCAGCAAAAACTGCAATTCCAACTGCTGTATTTAAAGACAAATGTAAAACTTTCAATGCAAAAAAGCTACCTATTAAAATAACTGATACCCTCACTATTTGTTCTAAAACATCAGCTATAGAAGACACCTGCATAATCTTATGCCCTTGAAGATACCCTTTAGAAACACTCAAATGAGGAACAATTAAAATAGCTGTTGAAATAACCCTTATAACCATCGTTACATCTTCTATAGTATTTCCACCCTTGACATCACCTATAATTAAATAAGCAACCTGTGGAGCAAATATAAATAATACTAAAAAGGAAATAATACATAAAACAGAAATTATTCTAAGCCCAATTTTAAAAGTCCTTTCCTTAGTATTGTAATAACCCATTTCATTATATTCACTTACAATTTTACTCATCGCAACTGGAATACCACTAGTCGCCAAATTCAAAAAAACATTATAAATTGAATAAGCATAACTATATAAAGCTCCGCCTTGCGTTCCAATTATCGCATAAAATGGTATTACATAGACAAGGCCAATTACCTTACAAAGGACAATCCCAATTGTCGAAATAGCTGCACCAGCTAAAAAGCCAGTTTTTTTCATCTTAACCACCTACTTATATAAAATCAAAGCAGAAAAACAATATATTTGTTCTTCCGAAAAAATTCCCATTGCAACCGAAAACCTAATATCAAATATATCAGGTTCAGTATCTTCTATAAATCTATTAATAGCTTCCTCAAGATCCTTTTCATGACCTTCGTCAAAAACCTTCACCTTCATTATATCACCATTTAAAATATAACAAAAGTTATCATTTAAAAATGTCAAATAAAGAGGAAAAATTTCCTCTTTAAATTATCTAGTAAAATATACCCCTTTAGCTGGAATTTGCGGCATAATTGTTCTTGGATTAATTCTACCACTATTAGGTGACGCACCATTCCATGAATTACCGTCAAACAAATTCAAATGGACATGTATTCCACCAGAACAAGCATCAACACTAGGAAGACCTCCCATCAAACCAATTACAGTATTTGGTGTAACAGTCTGACCTCTTTGTACATTAGCCTGAGCCAAGTGCCAATAAGAAGTAATATAAGAATGCCCATTAATATTGTGCTGAATATATACTATCCAGTTACCACAGTTTCTACCACCACTCGTATAAGTTCCAGGAGACTGAACAAGTATTACCTCTCCAGCTGCAACTGAATAAACATTATCTTTATAATTTCCATTAGAAAAATCTATTCCCCTATGCATACCATCAGAACGAGATCCATAATCACTAGTTACTCTTCCTCTAGCAATAGGCATATATGTTCCATTAGTGCTTGGAACCTGAGCTGCAGGTAATTTAACAGAACTAGAAGAAGCTATACTTCTTCTTTTCCTATCTAAGCACTGTTGCATAGTATCTGATTCCCTACAACCATTAGCGACCATACTATTAACTAAATCGATAGTTGTCTTATATTCTCTATCTTTTGTAAGCATACCTTCTTTAAGCGTCTCAACCTCTTTGCTTAGTTTTGCTTCTAAAACGGTTAATTCTTGTTCTTTTTTATAAAGATCTTGTTCTTTAGCACTTAACTCGCTTTTTTTACCATCTAACCTTTTTACATCGCTATTATATTCTTCAATAAGTTTTTCATTATAATCTCCAAGTTGTTCAGCTACAGATACTCTATATATAAAATCAGTAAAATCAGTTGCCCCAAAAATATACTCTAAATAATTTTGCTCACCATTTGAAACTTGTACAAACCCCATTATTTCCTTCATTTGCTTATCTTTTTTTTCAATATCTTTCTGTATATCCTCAATTTGCTTTTCTATCTCTTTTATCTCATTTTGGATAGAAGAAATTTCTGACTGCACTTTAGCTTTATTAGAAACAGCTTGGCTCCTTTCAGCTTCCGTAAGTTCCTTTTGACTCTTTGCTTTATTATAAGCATCCCTATTTGCTTGTGCCTCTGCACGGAGTTCAGCAAGCGTTTTTTCTTTAGCTTGCGCTGAAATCATAAAACTAAAAATCATAAAAAATATAATCAAACAACTGATAACCTTTTTCATCATACCACCTTATTCCTTTAAAACTTTTACAGCCATTTTATAATCTGGCATATATTTGCCTACTGTTTTCCAAAACTCTCTAGAATGATTGAAATGTACAAAATGACTAAGTTCATGAACAATGACATAATCAATTTCCTTTAAACTATATTTGATTAATTTAAAGTTTAAAGTAATCGAATTATCTCTCTTGTTGCACACCCCCCATCTTGTTTTCATACTCCTAATTTTAAGCTTTGGGAAAGGTATATTTTCCTGAAACAAATTATAATTATACTGAAGTCTTTCTTCAAATACTCTAATTGCCTCGTTTTTCAACCATTTATCAAGTACCTTTAAATTTTTAACATAAATTTTATTACCATCTAGACTTATACTATCAGATGGTACTAACATTATATCATATTTTTCTCCTAAATAATAGAACTCACTCTCAATTTCCATATGCCTCTTTACTTTACTTAACGATTTTCTCAAAAAAGTTTGTTCGTTATCCAAAATAGTTTTTATATAACGTTTAGTTGCCAAATAATTAGTTGTAACATATATTGTCATATCGTCTTTAATTTTAATATAAGTGTTCTTATTACTCTTTTTTATAACTGTAACAGTATAAACTTCGCCATCTAGCTTATATTCAAATGTCATTATACCACCATACTAATTCTACCATATTTTAAAAAATAAAAAAAGAAACGTAATTAAACGTTTCTTATAATAGTGTAAGCACTCCACAAGCAAGTATTAATGATAAAATTGCGATTAAAGCAAATCTCCAAATGTACTTAATCCATTTTTTATAAGATACATCAAAATAGCTTAAACCAGCAATTAAAACTACACTTGTTGGGAAAATCATCATTGCAACACCATATACAGATTGAATAAGAAGTCCAGCAATTGATAAACCAGAAACATCAAATCCATTGATATAAGATGTAAGAGAAGCAAGCAAATAATATAAATCATTAAAGAAGAATCCACTAATTAAAGTTGCAACTCCAGTGATAACTGGATTAAATCCATCATCAAGTCCAAATAATGCACCATTTATTGTATCAACAAAAGTACCTGCACCCATTTGAAGTGACTGATATAAAACAACTAATATCATACTTGCTAAAGTAGCATATATAGCAGTTGGAAGCCATTTTTTCATGCCTGCAATAAATCCTTCGATAAATTCATCCAAGCTTAATTTATAAACCCATCCTATAACTATAGCAGTTACAATCATAAGTCCTATAAATTCAATATTACTCCAGTATCCAAATTGATTAAAACCACTAAGTAATTTTTCAAAAATAGCGAACTCTCCAATTTTAACACTCATAACCGCTTCATGCATTTTATTAAATACATCAATACCAAAACTATAATACCAATTATACATTCCAGCAAAAGCGACTACAAACATACATACTAAAATTACAATAAGTGGTGCTGTTCTAACTTTAGATTTTTCAGACACCTTTTTAACTGGCTTAGTAACAGCTAAAGCTTTTGTATTTGATTTCTTAGTACCTTTCTTTGAAGTTTTAACTTTAGAAGATTTTTTTACTTCCTTTTTAATCTTATCCTCTTTTTGAACTTTAACCTCTTTTACTTCTTTTTTAGCTTCGGCCTTTTTAACCTCTACTTTCTTAACATCTTCTCTAACTTTAGCAGACTTAACCACTATTACAGTATATAAAGCTGTTAATAAAACAAATAAAATTAGCCTTGCCCATATTTGATTATTCATATCTAAAGATAATAAATTCTTAGTATATCCAGTGATATTAAAACCATATGTTGAAACGATATTACCCACAAGTAAACTTCCAACTGTTGCTGCTAAAACAGTAACTTTGTTATAATTCATTTTAAACAAAATTGCTGCAAAAAGTGGTACTAAAACAAATAATGGCAAAACAAGGCCAGTAAGAGATGAGAGAATTATTAATAAAATAATTGTTCTAACTAAAAATTTATTTTCTTTACCATTAGACATATAACGAGCTGAAATTCTTTCAGTAAACATATCTAAAGCTCCTGTTTTTTCCATAACACCATATAGTCCACCAATAACCGCAAATACTACACCATATAAAATAAATGTAACAAGTGCTGAAATAGGCATATTAACTAGATCAACAAGACCAACAGGGTCAATACCCGTAGTACTCAATTTTCCTCCAGAATAAGTGCCTACTGGAATTATCCAACTTAACACAGCAAAAATTAAGAAAGAAATTCCCAATACCATAAGTAAACTTCTTTTTACTTTTCTAGATTTAGAAATCATTAAAGCTATAAAAATAACTCCTAAGATTCCCATAATAATACTTATGATAACCTCTGTATTCATTTTTCTACCTCCCACTGTCATTATACCAAAAATACCTTATAATATAAAGCGTTTTTACAAAAATTAACATTTTTTCAAAAAAATACACGAATAATGGTATAATTAAACCGGTGATTTTATGAATACATTTCCCTACTCAAGCACAAATAAAAGATATCATACATTAGACTATTTTTATAAACAAAAGTTTAACTCTAAAGTATGCAAAATAAGCTTAAATGCTAATTTTACTTGCCCTAATATAGATGGAACAAAAGGCTATAACGGATGTATATACTGTTCTAAAATAGGATCCGGTGAACATGGTGGTAACCCTAAAGAAGATTTAGTAACCCAGTTTAATAAAATAAAAAAAATCATGGATAGAAAATGGCCAAATAGTAAATATATTGGATACTTCCAAGCAAGAACAAATACTTATGCTTCTGTAGAAATACTAAAAGAAAAATATGAAACTATTTTAAAATTGCCAAATGTTGTAGGCCTTTCAATCGCAACAAGACCAGATGCCATTTCAAATGAATGCTTAGAATATTTAAAAGAGTTAAATAAAAAAACATTTTTAACTATTGAACTAGGCTTACAAACAATTCATGATAAAACATCTAAACTAATAAATAGATGTCATGACTTAAAATGTTTTGAAGAAACCTTAAAAAAATTAAAAGAAAATAATATATTTACCGTAGTACACATTATTAATGGCC
>CAMOSR010000020.1 GCA_946625165.1 uncultured Bacillota bacterium | reverse complement strand
AATTCCTTTAATTTTTTTACATCTATTTTCTTACCAAACATAATATTCACCTATACACTAAGTAAATCTTGCTCTTTTTCCCTTAACTTCTCATCCACCACTTTATTATATTTACCTATTAAATCTTGAACATCTTCCATCATACTATCTTTTTCATCTTCGGTTAACTCAGCATCTTTCTTAATATCATTATTCGCATCTTGTCTTAAAGTTCTAAGATTAATCTTGCATTCCTCAGCAATTTGTTTAACCTCTTTTACATAACCTTTTCTAGTCTCTTCAGTTAACGCTGGAATATTTAAGATAATTGTCTCCCCATTATTATTAGGAGTAAGACCAATATTAGCTTCATATATTCCTTTTTCAACATCTGATAAGCAGCCTCTATCAAAAGGCTTAATCATAAGTTGTCTAGCCTCAGGAATCGAAATAGTCGCTAAACTTTTTAAAGGCGTTGGTGTCCCATAATAATTAACCATAACATGGTCAAGTATAGCTGGATTTGCCCTGCCAGCCCTAACATTAGTAAAACGTTTTTCCATAGCCTCTATAGCTTTCATCATTTTTTCTTCAGTAACAGTTAAAATATCCATTTTTCACATTTCCTTTCTTATAATTATATTATAATATATATGTGTTTTTTGAGCAAGGTTACTCATATAATTTTTAACATAAAAAGTTTATCTCTAATTAAACTTTTGATTTCTTCTGCGAATAAGTCTCTTATTACCATCTACTGTTTTATCTACAATTATTGCCTCATCTCTTAAACAATTTTCATCACTAACCCTTTTAGCCATTTCAGAAATTATATAATCTAAATCAAATTCATATAAATTACCATTTTTATCATTACATGCACATCCGACTTTTATTTCATTCTTGCCTTTAGAAATAAAATAATCATTAATTCTTTTCATCGAATCATAAAACTCAAACAATTTACTTAACTGATATTTATTAATAGTACTAGGAAGCCAAACTAAAGAATAATGATTTGACATAAGCTGAATACATATATCACCATAACTAGTAATTGTACTGCGCCAATCATAATTATTTTTTTTATACATAACATCAAAATCATCATATAATGACAAAAGAATATTTTCCATTAAAGCTTCATGTGACTTGTTCGCATAACAATAGAAAGACTGCTTAGAAGTTATAACACCCATACCATACGAAAGAATATTAAAATCATTTTTGCCATGCAAATAAAAGTCAAATAAATCAAATTCATCGTTTTGTTTTCGAATTTCTTCTCTTATATCTTCTGGCATATATATATCTTCTATATTTTTCATCATTACCACCTCGAATAACATATATTTTAACACTTTACTTTAAATTTGTATAGAAAAAGATAAGCATTTATAAATACTTATCTATCTTATCAAACTCTTTTTCCCTCTTCAAATTAGTAGTTGATAAAGATTCAAATAATTTTTTCTGTTCTCTATCAAGCTTTCTAGGTATAATTACATTCAAAGTAATATACATATCACCTTTTCTTCTATAATTAACATCAGATACACCTTTGCCTTTTATTCTAAGTATATCACCATTTTGACTACCAGCTGGAATATTAACTTTAACCACTCCATCCAAAGTTGGAACTTCTTTTCTTACTCCAATTACTGCATCTGTAACACTAATAGGAAGATCTAAATGAATATCATTACCATCACGAACAAATATTGGATGTTTTTTAACATAAAACTCTAAATATATATCCCCATTAGGCCCACCATTAGCCCCAGCTTCACCTTTACCAGCAATCCTAAGTTGATTACCAGTATCGACTCCTTCGGGTATCTTAACTTCTATATCCTTATTCGCACGAACCTTGCCACTTCCATGACACTTCTTACAAGTATCTTCAAAAACTTCACCCTTACCATTACATTTTGGACAAGTAGACTGCGTCATAAAAGCTCCAAATAAAGTTTGCTGTCTTGAAGAAATAGTTCCAGAACCATTACAGTTATCACATTTCTTAGAACCGTGACCACCTTTACCATCACAATCATCACATTTTTCATTTAAAGTTAAATTAATAGTCTTTTTTGTACCAAACACAGCTTCTTCAAAGTTCAAATCAACTCTTATAACTGTATCCCTACCCTTTTGTGGCCTTTTAGAATTAGACCTACCAAATGAGCCAAAACCACCGAAATCAGAAAAACCACCGCTAAAAGAACCGCCAAACAAGTCACTAAATATATCACTGAAATCAAAGCCAGAAAAATCAAAACCACCTTGACCACCATTGCCACTAAACGCGGCGTGACCAAACTGATCATATTGTCTTCTTTTCTCCGCATCAGATAAAACTGCATAAGCTTCCTGCGCTTCCTTAAACTTTTCAGCTGCATCAGGTTCTTTGGAAACATCCGGATGATATTTCTTAGCCAAGCGTCTAAACGCACTTTTAATTTCTGTTTCATTCGCATCCTTAGAAACACCTAAAACCTCATAATAATCACGTTTATCCATCTTATTCACCTACTTCTCATATATCTCTTTAAATTCCTCTATGACACTTTTAAACATATCCATGCCCTTTTGAATAACTTCTGGATCATTCATATCTACTCCAGCAACTTTAAGCTCATCGACTGGATCCATAGAACCACCTAAAGTTAAAAATTTTAAATATTTTTCTAAAGCTCCTTCTTTTCCCTCTAATATATTACTTGCTATATAACATGCAGCAGCTAGTCCAGTCGCATATTGATACACATAAAAATTATAGTAAAAATGCGGTATTTTCTCCCATTCATATCTGATTTCAGGATCACTTATCATGTTACTTCCAGAATATTTTTTATATAATTCATAATAACTATCAGATATAAACTTACTAGTTAAAACTTCACCACTAGCTTCTTTATCATGCATCAATTTTTCAAACTCCGCAAACATCGTTTGCCTTACTATTGAACCCTTAAATAACTCCATTAAACTATCTAGTATATTTAATTTTTCTAATTTTGAAGAAGTATGATCAATTAAATATCTAGCTAAAATTATTTCATTAACTTGTGAAGCCACCTCAGCTACAAATATTTTATAATTATAATAAATATAAGGATTACTTTTAATAGAATAATACGAATGCATTGAATGACCAAGTTCATGAGCTAAAGTTGAAACATCATTAAATTTACCATTAAAATTTAGAAGAACATATGGATTAGAAGTATAACAGCCTGATGAATAAGCGCCTCCTCTTTTACCACTATTTGGATATATATCGACCCATCTTTCATCAAATGCCTTTTTTAAATCATTTACATAGTCATCTCCAAGTACTGATAAAGCAGATATTACAATATCCTTAGCTTCATCAAAAGTATACTTTTTAGATGACTCACTAATTAAATCAGTATAAATATCATAAATATGAAGCTCATCCAATCCCAAAACATCTTTTTTTAATTTATAATAGTCATCCATTATATATAAATTCTTGTGAAGAGTATCTATCAAATTGTCATAAATTTTAACGTCAATATTTCCGCCAAATAAAGCCGCTTCTCTAGCATCCTTATAACCTCTAATTTTCGCATTAATATTCATATATTTTACATGACTACTATAACTAGAGGCGAAAGTATTTTGCATATTTTCATACTGCTTATATAAAGCATAAAAAGCTCTTTTACGAACTTCCCTATCTTTATCAGCAATATAAATAGAGAAATTAGTATTAGTAAGTTCTACTTCTTTGCCTTCGCTATCTAGTATATTTCCAAACTTAATATCGGAATTACATAAATAAGAAGATATTTCTTCAAAAGAAGAAAGTGGGCTAGAAAGTAAAGAAATTAGTTTTTCCTCATTTTCAGACAAAACATGAGGTTTCGCTCTAAGTAAATTTCTAAACTCCCATCTATAAAGTTCTAGTCTCGAATCTTCTAAAATAAATTTATCTACATCTTCCTTCGTAAGCTTCATCATCTCAGGGACAATAAATGATGTAACCTCAGAAACGTCAGTAGAGAGCTTATCCATTTTTCCACTAATTTCTTGATACTTAAAATTAGTCACATCCTCATCAAACTTAAGTGATGAATAATTGTAGGCAGCTTCAAACTTTTTAGAAAATTCTTCATCAAAAACAAAGAAATTATAAATATCTTTAGCATTATTAAGCTTACCTTCAAAATCTTTATATTTCTTATAATTGTTTACTAAATAATCATAATCCTTTAAAAAATCTTCATCCGACTTATATAAACTAGATAAATCCCACTTCGCATCTTCTGACACTTCTGATCTTTTTTTCATACGTTCTTCCTTTCATAAAGAGAAAGCTCTAGCAAGCTAGAACTTCTCTTTTATTTTTCTTCATATTCAGCATCTTTTACATTACTATCTTTTTTATCATCTTCAGCTTTTTCAGAGCTTTGCTCAGCCTGAGCAGCTTTAGCCATTTCTTCATATACTTTAGCACCTAGTGCCATAGCTTTTTCATTTAGTTTATCTTTTTTAGCTTTAATATCATCAATATTATCTTTTTCTAAAGATTCTTTTAAATCTTTAATTAATTTTTCTGCTTCTTCTTTATCTTTAGAATCTACTTTATCACCTAAATCTTTAATAGATTTTTCAGTCATAAATATAGTTTGTTCAGCTTCATTTCTAGTATCAGCTTCTTCTTTACGCCTCTCATCAGCAGCTTTATTAGATTCAGCTTCTTTAACCATCTTATCAATCTCATCATCAGATAAATTAGTTGAAGATGTAATAGTAATAGATTGTTCCTTATTTGTTCCTAAATCTTTAGCTTTAACATTAACTATACCATTAGCATCGATATCGAATGTAACTTCAATTTGAGGTACTCCTCTTGGAGCAGCTGGAATATTAGTTAATTGGAAATTTCCTAAAGTTTTATTATCTGCAGCCATTGGTCTTTCACCTTGCAATATGTGAATATCAACAGCTGGTTGATTATCAGCAGCAGTTGAGAATACTTGAGATTTACTTGTTGGAATAGTCGTATTTCTTGGAATAAGAACTGTACATACCCCACCTAAAGTTTCAATACCAAGTGAAAGTGGTGTAACATCAAGTAAAACGATGTCATTTACTTCACCAGTAAGTACTCCACCTTGAATTGCAGCACCCATTGCGACAACTTCATCAGGATTAACTCCCTTAGATGGTTCCATACCAAGTTCTTCTTTAATAAGTTCAGCAACTTTTGGCATTCTTGTAGAACCACCAACTAATAATATCTTATCTATATCTTTTTTAGTTAAACCTGCATCTTTTAAAGCTTTTCTAACAGGTTCTAATGTAGAATCCATTAAATCCCTAGTTAAGTCTTCAAACTTAGCTCTAGATAAACTCATCTCTAAATGAACAGGTCCATCTTCTCCTTGAGAAATAAATGGAAGTGAAATATTAGTAGTACTTACACCGCTTAAATCTTTTTTAGCTTTCTCAGCTGCGTCTTTAAGTCTTTGCATAGCCATTTTATCTTTAGTTAAATCAATACCCTGTTCCTTTTTAAACTCAGAAGTTAAATAATCGATAATCTTCTCATCAAAATCATCTCCACCAAGCTTATTATTACCACTTGTAGATAAAACTTCAAATACACCATCTCCAATATCTAGAATAGACACATCGAATGTTCCTCCACCTAAGTCATAAACAAGTATCTTCTCTGGTTTGTCTTGTTTATCAAGTCCATAAGCAAGAGCGGCTGCAGTTGGCTCATTAATAATTCTTTCAACTTCAAGCCCAGCAATCTTACCAGCATTTTTAGTTGCTTGCCTTTGAGCATCATTAAAGTAAGCAGGAACTGTAATAACAGCTTTTTTAACTTCCTCGCCTAAATAACTTTCCGCAGTTTTCTTTAAATCAGAAAGTATCATTGCACTAACTTCCTCAGGAGTATACTCCTTACCATTAGCTTTAACTTTTTCTTTAGTACCCATTAATCTTTTAATAGAAGAGATCGTATCAGGATTAGTTACCATTTGGTTTTTAGCAGCTTGCCCAACAATAATTTCTCCATTTTTAAATGCAACTACTGATGGAGTAGTTCTAGAGCCTTCAGCATTTGCGATAACTTTAGCTTCTCCACTTTCAAAAATTGAAACACAACTATTTGTTGTTCCTAAATCAATACCTATTGTTTTACTCATATATAATCATTCCTTTCCTATTCACTGACCTTAACCATTGCAGGTCTTATTACCTTTCCTTTTAAAATATATCCTTTTTGCATAACTTCAACTACCATTCCAGGTTCAATTCCTTCTACTTTCTCAGTTAGAACGCCTTGATGAATAGTAGGATCAAACGGCACATTAACACCGTCTATAGTTTTAATATCATATTTTTCAAGCACTTCCACCAAATGACAATAAATCATTTTAAACCCTGACAAGAATTTTGAAAGTTCATCATTTAAATTAGTATCATCTAAATTAATAGCTCTCTCAAAATTATCTACAATTGGAAGAATGTCTTTAGCCATATCTTCATTCGCAAACTCTAGCATTCTAGATACTTCTTCATCTTTCCGTCTGCGGTAATTGATATTATCTGCTTTAGCTTTTAAAACCTCTTCTTCAAGTTCCTTAATTCTTTGAACATCCTCTTCATTATGAACTATTTTTTTTGGTTTTTTTATCTTCTTGTGCTCTTTTTTTTCTTCTTTTTCAATATCTAATTTTTCTTCTTCCATTAAATCACTCTTTTCCAATATTTTCTTTAATAAAGTTTAACAAAGCTTCAGCTTTATCATATTCCATTCTCTTTGGTCCAATTAAAGCAATAGTTCCCTCTTCACCGTCTTTATAAAAATAAGTTTTTATTACAGAAATATCATCATCTATATTATTTTCACTTCCGATATAAATTTTAACTCCATCGCTATCTTCTTTAATATTTCTAATAATATCTTTATCATCGAACTTATTTAATAAATTCCTTATTTTACCAACATCATCAAATTCTGGTGACATAAGTAAATTAGTAGTTCCACTCATTTTTATGTTCGGTTTAGGAGCAAAATCACTAAATGCACTGTAAAATGCATTATATAAAGCCTCATGTTCTTTAACATATTTATCAATTACTGGCTTTACTTCAAATTCCAAAACACTGGCAACCTCATTTAAAGGAACACCAACTATAAGTTTACTAATTATATCAATAGTCTGCTTAACTTCAGCTTTACTAACATTTAAAGGGATTGATACATTTCTATTTTCAACGTGTCCCTTATCAGTAATTACAATTGCGATCATTTTATTATCAGCAATTGGTACAACCTCTATTTTAGCAATCTTATTATCAGATGAAGAACTACCCAAAACTATAGCTGTATAATTAGTAAGTTCAGATACTATTTCCATACTTTTGTTAATAGCATCACTTAAAACCAAAGCATTATTCGAAAATATTTGTTTTAATTTAAGCATATCTTCACCATTGAGTTCTCTAGGAACCATAATATTATCAACATAATATCTATAGCCCAAATCACTAGGAATTCTACCTGATGAAATATGTGTCTTTTCTATAAAACCAAAATTTTCTAAAGCAGCCATTTCATTTCGTATAGTTGCACTAGAACATTTAAGCTTTGAAGAAATCGCCTTTGAACTAACTGGCTTAACTGTTTTAATATAATTTTCAACAATTAATTTAAGTAACTTTTCTTGCCTACCTGTTAGCACCCTATCACCTCTTTACTACTATATGCTTAAATTAGCACTTATATTCCATGAATGCTATTTCATTGTAACACCATTTTTTAGCACTGTCAATAGAAAAGTGCTAAAAAAATAAAAAGTTAATAAAATTTGTAATTTAAAATAAGAAGTACACAATAATATGCACTTCACCTTGATTCAACATGAAATTTTTTTATTTAAAAATATATACTTTACACTTTTAAAAAAATTGTAAGTCTTTGAAGAATATTACCAAACATATAATATAAAAACCTCGCTTCAATTAATAAACGAGGTTTTATTTTAAATAATAAACATATACAAATTATAATACTTACTCAAATACAATAACCTGCATATTTTTAAGAGTACCTTTAAAATATCTTTGCGGATTGCCACTACCATCTAAGCTTGACCCAAAAGTAACTGGAGCATTAAATGTTTTATTAAGAGAAGTCATATCAAGTACTTGTGTATCAGCCCCATCATCAAAGCTAATATATAAAATACCACTTTTTCTCTTAATAGTAACTTTAGAAAAATTTTCAAATTTATATCTTTTTGAAAATTTTACCGAAGTAGTAACATTTGCTCCAAATTCATCTTCATAATTACCTGTAGTTCTAAAAACCATTCCTGGCCAAGGGCTTCCAGTCTCATCCATCGCACTCATAATTGTATCTTGATTACCATTTGAAGTATGACTAACAACTTCAAAAGAAACTTCAAAGTCTTTATTAATATTGGACTCACTAAATAAATATATACCTGTATCAATGTTATTACTACCACTAAAGACATAACTACTAGAATTAGTATAAAGTTCTTCAGCCCAAATCGCATATAAATTAATAACATCATTAACTCTTTTTAAAACTATCTTATTAGTAGTAGTAATACTAGCACCTGTTCTATTCTTAATTTTAGGTGAATTAAATTCAATTCTTGTAACATCCGACTCCTGTGACCCTTATATCAGCTTGGACCCTCACCATTGCCACCGAATCACTAATAGAAAGCTGATCTTGAAAAGACGAAAAGCCTATACTAATAAAAAGAGTAGATAAAACAACTAGAAAAGGAAATACTTTTAAAATTATTTCATTATTTTTTCTATTAATTTTTTTCTTCATAAATATACTCCTTTCTATTATTAACACCTAATAATAAAAGAGAAATGTATTTTAAAATAATTTTACATTTCCAAATCTACAGCTTTTACTACATGCAAATAAATAACATTTTCATGTACTATATAAAAATATGATTTTACATGCTTAGTTACTGTATAATGCATTATAGGTAATCCTAAATTGTCATGAATATCCAAAAGCTCTGTAAACTTTTCGAATTTAATTACTTCCTTGCCATCAAACGATACCATTGTTGATGCCTCACCAATTAACCTGTCATATTCTTTTAAAATCTTGTTTACATGCTTATCATATGTATTCTTTTTATAAAATGAAGGAAACTTTCTCATTGTTTTTATCATCATAACAATGGCCAAAATAATCGATACAATAGACAAACATATACATAATGGATTAGCTACAATTATATTTGCCCCACTCATTAAACTGCTTGTTGTATTAATATCCTTATAATTAAGTACAATATCAATTGCCTTTTCAGATAAAGGAATAGATACATACATCACACTCTCATTATTTAAAATTAAATTATTCTCAGGTGAATTAGCTTTTTTAATCGTCATATACACGACCAGCTTACTTTCCGTATCAACTCCATATGCCGCTCTAAAACCATTTGCAAGACTATTATAATAAGCATAATCAATACTTAAGCTTTCATTAATAACATTTGTCTTACTATCCTTCATTTTAGATACTTTATCCGATAATAAATTGTAAGTTTTTTCATAAAATGATTTTTCACCCGATTTATCAGAAATAACTAATTTACCAATAATATCATAAGTAAAATCAATATCCTCGTTTTCATCTATATCAAAATTATAATTAAAATTTAAATTTATCTTATCTATTAAACTAGCAACATACTTCATGTCTTTTTTTAAACATTTTTCCTCATAAAACTGATTTTCTAATAAACACACGTTATAATTTACCTGGCTTTTTTCGTGATAAGATACAATTTTTTTGTCCTTTAAATAAATAGATTTAGTTAAAAAATAAATACCTAAAGAAAGAAATACTAAAAACAAAACTACACAAAAAACTATTCGAAAAGTAAAAGAAAAATAAACTCGATGCTTTTTATTAGAAACAGCAACATCACCAGAATCATCTATTTTCGAATTAAAAGAATTTTCATCTTGCCTCTTCGCAGTCATATAGCTCCTCCTTTTTATAATTTATTAAACCATACTGTCGGTAATCCAATATACGGTATTTTATAACCAACAGTTCCCATAATCATATCTTCATAAATAACGTACCCATCAATAGCGTCATTGGCATCACCCTGAGTATAATAACAATTACCTTTTTCATTTTTTATTATTTTAACAAGCCTATGAACAACTATAATTTTTCCATATTTATAGGCGATAACCTGCCCAACTTTTAAATCCTTAATATCACTATATTGATCGACAATTACAACATCGCCAACATTTATATTAGGGGTCATACTTCCTGTCGCAACAGCAACTGCACGATATCTAAAAAATCCGGAAACAAAATATGCCAACACAAAAACAAAAATCGCTAGCAATGGAACCGTAATATATGTCCTTTTTTTAGCATAACTAACCGGAATATCTTTTTCCCTTTTTTTATAAAAAGAATATACATTATACATAAGAACATACGGAAACAAAAACTGAATTAAAGATTGAATATATAAACCATCATTCGGAACAAATGGTAAAAATACTGAATAAAGTCCAGCTATTAATAACCAGAAAATATTTGGCTTATATCCATTCTTTTTGGCAACATAGCTGCACACAATATTATTACTGATAATTGGGAGTGCCGTCATAGCCATAAACATAAAAATATTATATTTACTGTCTAACATGCTACCTGCTATACGTGGTGATAACTCAAGCATTATAAACATTATACAAGTAATAACTGTTAAAAACTTTGAATTATCAGTCTTTGAAAGCATTTGATATCTCAAATATTCTCTAAAAACAATCATCAAAACATACGGAATAATAAATGTTCTAATACCATAAAATGTTAAAAAGTTTTCCGTTCTGACAAAGCCTATAAAAATACCCAAAAAATAATATACAGTAAAAGATATCAAATATATAATTAAAAAATTTAAGATAATATCCTTTAGATATCTAGACCTGTTTTTTTCAAAACCAAAAACAAACTTAAACACCACTAGTAATAATACTAGAAAAGCATCAACATAATAATAATTGCCTAATATATTTAATATAAAACTATTTAGAAACAGAAAGATAGCCAAGATAATATCAAACATTATAAACTTTTTATAACTTTTTTTCATATCTGCCTCCAAATAATCTTATGTAAATATATTAATGCAGTAATAATTATTACCTTATTAATATATTTAATCTAAATTTATACTATTGAGCTGATGAATAACTGTGAGTAATTCTTGGTAATGTTACAACAACATCTTCGTCAGCAACAGCTGTTCCATCATAAGCAATTGTTACAGTAACAGTTGCTTCTCCTGGAGTAGTACCACTTTTAGCTGCAATACTTCCAGTAGTACTTGTGTTAGAAGCTGCACTAGTACCAAAAGTTATCTTGTCAGTTGCAACGCTACCTACTTGAACATCAACAGTTACAGCATTACAAATATTAGTTTCATTAGTTGTACTATTAGCTCCACTAGAAGTACAAGTTATACCACTAGTAGTTGCAATACTTTTTAAATAAGCTATATAATCAGTCTTATTTTGTACAACTGCTGTACATGTTACTGATGGATTTTCAGTAGTTAAAGGTACACTAATATCAGTCCAAGCATCATCAGTAGCAGTTCCAGCTGTATAAGGTGCTGTACTAGTATCAGTAGTAGTACCAGTTATATGACATTCTGGTGATGTTGACAAATAAGCAAGCCCGTTTGTAGCATCATCAAATGCATTAGCTCCAGAAACAGTTGCGGAACCATCGATTGTAAGTGCATCAGAAAATGCAGCGAAACCTACAGCTAAAGCAATTACAGCTACAATTAAGGCAACAAGAGCAATAACTTTACCATTATTCTTTTCCATTGTTTCACCTCCTCGCCATAATACTATAATAACGGGAACAAACAGAAACCTCAACACTTGTTCCCAAAGTATTAAGGCAAAAACAATACCGTAGAGCTCTATCATAATAGGCTACTACTATAATAATAATAGCACATTTTTTAATAAAAAAAAAGTTTTTATAAAAAATATAATAGAAATTATAAAAAAATATATAAATATAAGGAGATTTACATTCTATTTACAAAGCAAAAAAAAATGTAGGTTTTTGGAGAATATTACCTACACTTTTTCTATGCCTCTGCCTTTAAATTCATTAATTTTTCCTTTAATTCATTTTCAATTTTGTTAAGTTCCTCTTCAGCTTCTGCTCTTTGTTTTCTACCCTCAGCATGTATTCTAACAATCTCATCTAAAGTAGTAATTAAATCAGCATTAGTTTTCTTAACCGTTTCTAAATCAACAATTGCTCTTTCACTTTCTTTAGCAATATCAATAGAACCTTGCTTTAAAGTCTCGCTATTTTTCTTAAGCATTTCATTAGTTAAGTCAGATACTTTTCTTTGAGCTTCTAGCGCCTGCTTAGCATTCGCAATCCCTAAAGCAATAACCATTTGATTTTTCCAAAGAGGAATTGTATTAGTAAGTGATGATTGAATCTTATCAACAAGCTCAGCATCATTGTTTTGAATTAATCTAATTTGTGGAGCCATTTGAATAGAAATTAATCTAGTCGTTTTTAAATCATAAAGCTTCTTTTCAAACCTATTAATTAAATTATTCATATCATTTACTTTTTGAACATCAGTTTGTTCTCCAGACTCTTTAGCAACCTTCTCAAGTTCAGGCAAGACTTTTACTCTAAGTTCTTCAACCTTTTTCATACCAGCAATTATATAAAGAGAAAGTTCTTTAAAATACTCTAAATTTTTATCATACATTTGATCAAAAATTTCAATATCCTTCATCATTTGAACTTTATGAGAATCAAGTTTTCTTTCAATACTATTAATATTAGTTTCTACTTTACTAAATTTAGCAATAATCTTTCTAATTTGTTTTTCCAAAGAATTAAACAGTCCAGGCTTCATATTAGCATTAATACCAGAATCAAAAGACTTTATCTCACTAGTTAAATCAGCTAGTAGCCCTCCAACTTCACCTAAATTTTTAGTTTTAACATTATTAAGTACTTCATCAGAAAATTGCGTAATTTTGGTCTGTGCAGGAGCCCCAAAAGTAATTATTTCATTAGTACTATTTACATCAATTTTTTCTATAAATTCATCAATTGCTGCTTGCTCTTCCTTAGTAAGTTTATTATAATCCAAAGTTTTTTCCACCTTAGACTCAGTAATTTCTTTGCCCTCTTCAACCATACTTTTAATTTCATTTAAATCTAAAGTATCAATTGTTTTTAATTCTAATTTGTTTTCCATACTTTCACCTCTAATTTTTTAAACTTTCTATCATTTTTTCATATATATTCATCTTTAAGCTTGATACTGCACCATCAATGCTTTGAGGAATACCTTTGACAATAACTTTAGAAACATCATAGTTTCCACCAGTAACCCCTGTTCTAAATCCATATTTTTCCCATGCAAGTTCTTGCACAGCTTTATTTTCAAATACATTATAATAAATATTACCATTATCTGATAAAGATGCTATACAGTGTGAATTCCAAATAGTTGGACTAGGATATAAAATTCTAATCTTATCTTTAACACTATTATATCCTTCAGGATCAGCATTAGCGAAATCTATTATACTCTTTTCATAATCAACTATCATCGGTTTTGCCCCAACACCAGTTTTTAAATAAAGTTGAAACAAATCTGCTGGAGTATTATTCATATAACCAGATTTTTTATAAAACTCCTTTAATTTAGGCAAAATTTCATCAATGTTTTCATCATTGACATCACCACCCCCCATTATAGAAGCAAGAAGCCCATAATAAGTAGCGCCAGGACTAGATGTAACCGGATCAGTGGAATCAATATTTATTTTACCATATAAATCAAGTCCAATATCTTTCCAAGATTTACCTTCTAAAATATAATTCAAAAGTTTATTCATATCCGTAATAAAATAAACACCATCTTTTTCTGTTACTATTCCCTCTTTAATTAAAGCATCCGTAACTGTATCCCAGCTATATATAACAACCGGAGTATTCAAAGTAAGGCTTCCTTTTTCCACCGTATATCTTTTAGCCTCACCCTTTTCACTGTTAGGAGCAAGCTTATAATAATCATAAAATCTTTGATCTGAGAAGAATATAAAATCATATTTATTACCATCTTCCCTAACGACATCATTGACGACAAGTTTACCATTACTCCAGGTATCATTAACCACATTAATCTTATACTTTTTATGAAGTATATTTATAAAATCCTTATCCGCAAGTAAATTTTCCTTGCCGCCACCAACGGCTCCATAAACTGTCGTTAAATTACGGCCACTAATATTATTTGTAATAACATTTTTAAGTATTACTACTCCTAAAATAACTCCTAAAAATACAAGTATACCGGCTCCTATTTTCTTACTGTTCATCCTTATCACCATCTTTCTTTATAGTTTCTCCAAGTAAACCATCTGATTTTAAAACTGATTCAAAAACCTTCATTTCAGCGTCTATGTCAATCATATCTGTGCTATATAAGTTGTTAAGTTGCATATTAAACGCACTTTTTATATTTGTAAGCAAATTAGTAATTCTAATTTTAAAATCCTTAACTTCCTTGCTAGTTAAATTTTCATTTTCTATTTCCTCATACTTACGCATAATTTTTAAAGTTACCTGTAAATAATAATTCAAAAAATTTGTTGCCTGACTAATCTTTTCGGGCGTTTTCTCAAGCCTATTAATTATTTTTTGTGAAGTATTAGTTATCTCTATAACATCTTTTTTAATAGCCTCATCATTTACCATTTTAGTAAGTTTTTTTAATGATTTTAGATACTCTATATTTTCCTCTAAAAGCTTTTTATAAACACCCAAATTTTTTTTGCCAAGTTTATCTATTTCACTTTCCTTAGTAGCAAGCGCGGATGCCCCAAAAGCAGCAACCCCAAAAGCCAAAGAAGGTAAAATTCCAACATTTAATACTAGATAAGGTACCGCAAAAAATGCACCTCCAATAGCTCCTGATAAAATATACTTACTATTCATTAATTATACCCTCTTACTTCTTTAAATGCTCCAAGCAAATTGCTTCTACCATCAAATACTTTTCCATTAGCCAGTTCGGTAATTTCTTCAAGTTGATATCTTTGCGCTGATCCAAACATTATTGCATAAACAGGGATTTCCTTATTTATCTTATTATAAGCTTTTTTATAGTCTGAAAAATAACCTCTATTACCTTCTCCATCAGTCATTAATATAATAGATAAATTATATTTATCAGCATCTTCCTTAGAAAGAATATTTAAAGCCCTAATAACTGGCGCATACAAGTTAGTGCTTCCACCAACTTCCGCATTCTTGATATCTGAAAGAAGCTGCTCTGTATCAGTACCACTATCAGTACTAAATTCATCAATAATTTTACTATCGAAAGTAATCACACTTATTTTATCATTTTTAGAAAATTGGACTAAATTTTCAGAAGCCTTGTCTAAAGATAAAATATAATCCATCGCGTCTATTAATTGCCTATTACCATCTCCATACATACTTCCAGAATAATCTAAACAAAATACCGTATGAGTTGGTTTCCTAAACTCCGTTTGATATAAAATTAACGCCTCTTTAATTATACTAGAAGATGGATATTTAATCGGTGAAATATATTTTGAAGTATCTATTCCCCAATCTTTATTAAACACTTTAGAAGACGCTTTTTCATTAACTCCACCATACCAAGTTCTTCTGCCATAACCCTCAAGCTCTTTTTGAATATCTTTACTTAAAATATACTTTTGAAAATCTAAGAAAATCTTTTCTTTTTCCTCATCGCCATCTTTAACATATGCAAGAGGTGAATCAGAAATAGTAACCCCATCTACTGGATAAACAATATAATAAGGTTCTTTACCATCTTTTATAAGAGATTTGTTCAAATTGATTAGTGATGATTCATAAGATATAGCTGCATCATAATCACCTTTTTTTAAAGCCTCTTTCAAAAATTCATCACTACCACTAGTTCTTGAAACGCCATTTAAAAAATTAGTAATATCTGAAGTTAAATTTTCATCTTTCAAATGTTCTTCAGTTAAAACTTCTGGATTGCCAGCAAAAGTTTGTAAAAACCCTAAATATGCTGAAGCACCTGTATTAGTTTGTGTAGCTGAAGACATCACAAACTTTAACTCACCTTTTTTTATAGCGTCTAATATATCCTTTGTATAAACTTCCTTATCTATAAAATCTAATTTTTCAGCAACAGATTTTTTTATACCAAACACTACTGGATTTATTGAAGTAGACTTAGAATCTATAACCTTAGATGAATCATTAAGCATATAAAGCCATATAGAATTAGATGCCCAAATAGCATTATAATCCTCATTATTATTCATCTTATCCATAATTTCAATCGTACCAGCATAATCAATATCAACTTTTATTTTTTTATTTTTAAAATACTTT
>CAMOSR010000019.1 GCA_946625165.1 uncultured Bacillota bacterium | reverse complement strand
TTATTTTTTTATTTTTAAAATACTTTTTTATAATTGGTTCTATATCTCTATTCTCTGAACTAGAAAGTATCCTAAAAGTATCTCCCGCTAAACTATTATAAATACCCTTACCTGCGCTAAATAAAATAGAAACTATAAAATATATAACAAAAATAATAACGCATAAAGCCATAATAGAAAACCTCTTATTTTTATTCATACCATTACCTCTCTAATAACATTATACTATAAATAATTAATATTTAGATAAATTGTTTACAAATTCTTCTTCATTCCAAACAGTTATCCCAAATTCCCGTGCTTTTGCAAGTTTAGATCCAGCCTCACTTCCAGCTATTACCACACTAGTTTTTTTACTTACGCTAGAGCTTACTTTACCACCTAAAGCTTCAATTTTCTCTTTAGCTTCATCACGAGTAAACCTTTCAAGAGACCCAGTTAAAACAAAGATTTTATTAGTAAACATAGTTTCCAAATTATTAATTTTCTTCAAATAAACTGTATTTACTCCTTCATTTTTTAAAGCATCTATAAGTTTGATATTTTCTTCATTACTAAAATAATTAACCACACTTTCTGCAATTGTCGGACCAATATCACGAATACTGGCAACATCTTCGTAAGAAGCACCCATTAAACTATCAATATTTTTAAAACTGGCACCAAGTATATCTGCTGTCTTCTCTCCAACATGCCTTATAGAAAGGCCAAACAAAAGCCTTTCTAAAGAATTATTTTTACTATTTTCTATCTCCTCAAGTAAATTGTTTATTGACTTGCTTCCAAAACCTTCAAGTTCCATAAGTTCTTCTTTGTATTTATCCAAATGATAAAAGTCAATCACACTCTTTAAATAACCTCTATTATAAAAATCTTCGATAATAGCTTCCCCAAAACCAGTTATATTCATCGCATGACGAGATGTAAAATGAACTAAACGTTCCTGCATCCTAGATGGACACTCTTCATTATGACAATAATATGCGCTCTCTCCATCCTTTTTACTTAAAACTGTCCTGCACATTGGACAAATATCAATCATTTTAAACGGCTTTAAATCTCCCTCTCTTCTATCAAAAATCACTTTCACTATTTCCGGAATAACATCACCAGCTTTTTTAATAGAGACAATATCACCTTCCCTAATATCTTTTTCTTTGACATAATCTTCGTTATGCAAAGTAGCTCTTGCAATTAAAGAGCCCATCACACGGACTGGCTCTAAATCAGCCGATGGTGTAACCTGCCCAGTTCGCCCAACCGTAAATACTATTTTTTTAACCCTAGTTAAAACCTCCTCTGGCGGAAACTTATAAGCAATTGCCCACTTAGGAGTCCTAGCAGTAAACCCCAACTTTTCTTGATCATTTAAATCATTAACTTTAATAACAATACCATCGATTTCATAAGGTAAACTAGGCCTATGCTTAGTCCAATAATCAATATACTCCATAAGCTCATTTATATTATCTACCCTTTTATTATTAGGATTAACGACAAATCCAAGTTCCTTCATGAATTTTAAAGCATCCGCATGAGTATAAATATTGTAATCTTCTGGGTTAGGTAAATGATAAATAAAACAAGACAAATTTCTCTTAGCAGCAACAGAAGAATCTAGCTGCCTAACACTGCCGGCTGCCGCATTACGTGGATTCGCGAAATTATTTCCTTCTTCATTTAATTTGTTAAACGAAGCCTTACTCATATAAATTTCACCTCTAACCTCAATATCAATGGGTTTATTAATAGTTAAAGGAATATCTTTTATAGTTCTTGCATTATGAGTAATATCCTCGCCAACTCTTCCATCGCCGCGAGTTGCCGCCCTGACAAGTTTTCCTTTTTCATACAGAAGGGACACGGATAAACCATCTATCTTAAGCTCTGCTACATATTTGGGATTTTTAACGACTTTCTTTATTCTATCATCAAAAGAAATAACTTCATCTTCATTAAAAATATCGCCTAAAGAAAGCATTGGCTTTTCATGAGTAACTTTTTTAAAAGAACTTATTACCTCCGTACCAACTCTAGATGTTGGAGAGTCACTCCTTTTTTTATCAGGATACTTCTCCTCAAGCCTTTGAAGCTCTTCCATATATCTATCATACTCCTGATCTGAAAGAGTCGGATTATCATAAGCATAATAATCTACATTAGCTTTATTTATTATTTTTATAAGTTCATCTATTCTCTCATCAATCACATTAATCACCACTATTATTATACCTTATAAGAAATAATTTTAAAAGAAAAAACTAGCACAAACTAGTTTCTTCAATTAGCCACAAAATGCATTCCATGATATATTTTAACTTTATCGCCTGGCTTATACATTTTATTATCAGAAGTTAAATACCAGTACTTAACACCTTTCTTTTTAGGAAGCTGATAGTAAGTACCCTCTTTATATAAATACTTTTTCTTGTTAGAATCAATAACTTTATCCTTACTAGTAGTTACCATCCAATAATTATTACCATTTTTACTAATAGGTTTTTTTATCATATACGGATTAATTATAAGTTTTGTGATATACTCTTTAAAACTTTCTAAATTAGTCATACCACTATTTACTAAAAAACCAGCTTCACGAACTCTAAATCCTTTATATAAATATAATGGAAGAACATCAGAAAAATAAGAATAATCAAGTAAATTTTCTGAATTATTAACTACTTTTTCCTTTAAATTTGGCCATTTAGCCCCATCTTCAAATCCATATAAATTAGATATTAATAAGTTTTCATCAGTCGTAAGTATACTATTAGCAATCACATTATAATAAGTAGTAGTACCAACAAAATAAAACTTAACTTGCTTATTTATATACTCGATATTAGAAACAGTCGCTTCTTTAAACTTACCATTATTTATCTTAGCTACATGCGTGCCAACATGAAAATTATCACTATCATTAATATCTACAAACAAATTTATATCAGTACTATAAATAGCATGATTATTAACAAAATCAATAGACGTACCATCTGAAAAGCTCACTCTTATAATAGAACTAGACTCATGCTCATTTTCAATCCAAAGCGGATATTCATAAGTAATTTTACCAGTATCGTAATTCCAAACCGCAAGCAAATCATCATACCCAATATCTTCTACATTTTTATATTTACCATTAGCAAGTAATATTTTAGTTCCTTTAGCAAAACATCCACCACCATAACCAGAAGCAGTAACTGTAATATCCTCATTAACATTATAAATCGAAAAACTACCATTACTAGAGTTATAAACATAGTAAGGATCAGTAGTGCTGGAAGAAGTACCAACATTACCGCCACTACTTTTTTTGACAGAAGTTATTGAATTTGGTCTACTATAACTGCCAGTTCCACTTAAAGTAGTCGAAACAGTTCCCATATAATCAACAGTTACACTATTACCTTCAGAAGAACTAGCATTAGTAAGCCTAAATGTAACTGTGAAGTGCCAATCATAAGACACATTAGAACTCCTAGAACAAGTCCCCGCATCAGTAGAACAAGAAGATATCTCTTCTGCTGTAGCTGTTTTACCAGTCAAATCTGTACCATAAACTTTAAAGAAATAAGTAACATTATCTTCAAGACCAGTTATCTGCATTTGTGTCTCATCAGCAGTAGTATTTCTAGCCTCACCTACCATTGATGAAGTATTACCACTAACTTTGTAAACCTCAACAGTATAATAATCAACACCAGCAACATCATCAGTACCTTGCCAAGAAAGATCAACCGTTCCAACTTCACTATTGAAAGCTGCCGCCACACCACTAATTGTAGGTGCATCATAATCATGAATAGTTTCATCCTTATCAACAAGCATTTTAACAATACCCATACTATTTCGGCTAACGCCAACTTCCTCGAAGTAAACATTCATATTTACCTCATCTACCGCAAATTTAACGCCTGCTTTTCTTCTAATATAAAAATCAACATTAATAGTTTCATTACCACCAATAGTTAAAGTACCAAACGCATTACCATTTTCATCAACTATTTCAAAACTATCATTAACTATTGAAAGTGTATAATTTTTAGAATCTTTATAAGAATTTAGTATAGTCGCAGTAAACTTGGCTGTAGTCACATTGCCTCTAACATCACCAGAAAGACCAGAAGGTATAGTACCTAAGAAATCCCCATCATCCTTTTCTTCAGTCCCAACTTCAGAAGAACCAGTTACATTAAATGTTCCAGTATAAGTAGGATATAAGTTTATTACTACATAAAATTTCATCGTAGATTTAGCCGGTATCTCTGAATTAAGCCCAACTTGTCCATCCTCAGTTTCTAAACTATAAGTAACAGTTATATTATCCGAATCACCAGAAACAACAGTAGGATTAAAGTTAGTAGAAGTAACTGCATGATCATGCAAAGAGTCATTAACAATAGTCACCTCATATGTGGCAACATACTCTTTATTTTCAACATCATTTCTGGTTCTAGGATTAATAGTAATATCAAAATTTACACTATCATCAGTCCATGTTGGAGTAGACACCTTTGACAAATTTTGACTTCTAGAGGCTATATAGCTAACATTAGTTATCTTAATATCCCCATTCTCAGCCACTGATGCCATTCCTGTAATATCCAAAGTTACATTATTAATAACCGCATAGCCAACACTCATAAAAATAGAAGCACCAAAAATTAAAAATATAAAAAATCTCCTAAAAAATAACCATTTTTTCATATACGCCTCCTATTCTATAAATATTTTAACACATTTTAAAAAAAAAAAAAATTAAAGATATAGACTTTTTTTGTCAACTCGTGTTATAATAACAATAAAGTAGAAAAATAGTAAGTTTGCTACTTTGGTTTTTTGTTGGAATGGAGGTGAGAATATGAAAAAGAAGAAATCTATGTTCGCACTAGCTTTAATCACTATGGTTTTAGTTTTAGGTGTAGGTTACGCCGTTATTTCAGGTGTTACCCTAACTATTTCAGGTTCTGCCTCAACTGAAACTAAAGATCTAGATGTGGTAATAAGCGCTGCAAATCCTAACGATACTACTAAAGATGTTTATGGTACTGTTAGCAACCCAAATGATTTAAATGCAACAATCCACGTTGCCAATATGAAAAAAGTTGGTGAAACACAAACTGTAACTTATACAATCACAAATAACGAAGACGATGTTGCCGCTGAAATTTCTAAAAAATCAATTACTCCAGCTAGTAATGAATATTTTGAAGTTACAACTTCAGTAGACTCAACTACTGTTACAGCACAACCAAAAGGGACAACTACAGTTGACGTAACCGTTAGACTTAAAAAAATCCCACTTGAAGCAGCTGACGCTACTGCTAACATCGAAGTAAAACTAGATGCTGCAGCTGTACAACCATCATAATATTAGGTGGAAGGTAGGTAAAGAAGGAATAATATGAAAAAAGACAAATTAAAACTATATATTCTGGAAACGTTACTTACAGCGTTTCTCTTCTTTGCCCTCTTTGCGCCAAATATTATAAATAGATTTATATTATCTATATTTCTTTTAATAATCTCTATTTTTACTAGGCTTATCTTAAAAAAAAGAAGTATAGATTCAGCCTACGAAAAACAAGTATTTATAATGATGCTTATATTTGCCATTATTTATGTAATTGCCTTTTACGCATCTGGATTATATTTTGGATACGCACGATCAAAAGTTTTATTATCCCTATGGTCTACATATACATTTATAATTCCAATTAGTGTAATAATTATTTCATCAGAAATTATCAGAAAAATTTTATTATCGCAAAATGCTATAATAAATATTAGAGGTCACAAAATAAACATATCGATAGTTTTAATCTTTATAGCCATGGTTATAATCGATTTACTACTTTATACTGGAATTTATGACCTAACAAATATAGACGATTTTCTAATGGCAGTAGGTTTTGTCCTATTCGCATCTATTTCGTGCAATTTATTATATAATTATTTAGCTATAAGGTTTTCACCAAAAGCAATTATCACATATAGATTAATCACAACCTTATTTCTATACATAATTCCAATAATTCCTGAAATGCATCTGTTTTTAAGATCATTTATAAGGATGATTTACCCATTTATAATTTTTATGGTAATGGAAGAAACATATTCAAAAACAAACTTTGCCATTGCCTATAAAGATAAAAAAAGAAATATTGTCTTCACAACAATTTCACTAATTGTTCTTTCACTATTAGTAATGCTCATATCATGTAGATTTAAATATGGCATAATTGTAATTGGATCAGGCAGTATGACCGGCACAATAGATAAAGGCGACGCCGTATTATATGAAAGATATGATGGTGCAAACATAAAAAAAGGACAAGTAATAATATTTAACTACGGAAATATAAAAACAATCCATAGAATTGTCGAAATACGAAAAGTAAATGGTGAAATTCATTACTATACTAAAGGCGATGCCAACAAAAGTAACGACGAAGGCTATATTACGAAAAATAGCATTATAGGCCTAGTTAGATATAAAATAAAATATATAGGAAAACCAACATTATGGTTTAGAGATTTATTTAATAAGTAAAAGAAAGGAGGGAAATTATGAAAAAAAGAAATGTCGATAACATTTTAGTACATCAAGCAAAGCGCAGAAAAACAATAATAATTTATCTATGCTTTATCATATTTTTCTCCGCTTTAGCGGTTCATTTTTCCTTCCTTTATATAGAAAACACAAAAAATTACAATGTTAATTATAGTGAAAATAGTAATATAGACTATAAAGTATATTTAAAAGAAAATAACTTCTTTAAAGAAAATTACTTGGGCAAAAATAACGAATATATAGCCAGCCTAATAAACTATATTAATGCTACATTTAAATATGAAATGGCTCTAGATAATAAAGATGCCGACTTCACATATAAATACAAAATAAACGCCGAAGTAAACGTCAAAGGTAAAAATAACTCACTATATAATTTTAATGAAGAATTATTAGAAACAAAAGAGGAAAAAGTTACTAATCAAGATAAAGTTACAATAGAAGAAAACATCAACATAGATTACAACCATTTTAACGACATTGTAAAAAGTTTTGTAAATACATACGGTTTAAACGATTCCGAAAACACATTAACAATAAGCATGTATGTAGATATCATCGGTTCTTGCACAGACTTTAAAGAAGATGCAAGTAACGAAAAAGTAATAAGTCTAATAATTCCACTTACAACAAAAACAATGGCAGTCGAATTAAGTAGTGACTTAGTAGAATCTAAAGATAATATAATAGTATGTAGTCAAAACAAAAACGTATTTATGTTTATAATTATCGTAATCGCATCATTAATAAATTCAATATTTTATATCGTAACTATGATAAAATATATAATAAAATCAAGAACAGCTGAAGATATATATCAAAAAGAACTCAAAAAAATATTAAACAACTACCATTCTTACATCCAAAAAATCAATAATAATATTGACTTAAATAATTACCAACTATTAAAAGTCGATAATTTTACAGACATGCTCGAAATTAGAGATACACTAAATCAACCAATATTAATGGTAGAAAACGTTGAAAAGAAAAGCGTATTCTTCATTATCCCAAGTAGTACAAATATATTATATATGTACACTATAAAAGTAAGTGATATTAAAAAGAAAATGAAAACAAAAAATTAATAAACTTAAAAATCCAAAAGTTATAACTCTTGGATTTTTTTTGCACTAACTTAAAAATAATTTTAATCATCACTTCCATGAAGAATACCAAATGTAACCGAGAAAATAATAATTCCAATTAAGGCAAAACCTAACCACATCATTGGATTGTCATGATTACCAATTACCCATCTTCTAAATGGTTCTATCCATCTATTTAATCTATCTAGTATTGATAAAATCATACACCTATACCTTTCTAATACTTTTATGACCTTTCATAATTTTCTTTATGCCAAATTTATGATTAAATGCGATTGTTAAAATACTGCTGGCAGAAACAATAATACCTTCACCATAAATATCATGAATAACTTTATCCCCAACATTATATTCGGCCGCCTCATCAATCATATTACGTTTATTAAACCTTGGCACATCTTCTTCCTGATCTTTGTCCAAATAATCATCACTTATTTCATCTATAAACCTACTAGGTAAGTTATAATTAGTATTACCATAAAGCATTCTTCTTTTCGCATTTACTAAAGTAAGCGTTTTTTTAGCTCTTGTTACTGCCACATAACAAAGTCTTCTTTCCTCTTCTATTTCATCAGGACTGTCCATAGAATTATTGTGTGGAAAAAGGCCTTCTTCTAGACCAATTAAAAATACATGATCAAACTCTAAACCTTTAGCTGAATGAATAGTCATTAAAGTAACTACATCAGTACTATTCTTGTGTTCTTCTATATCAGAAACTAAAGATATCTCAAGTAAAAATTCCTCTAGAGAAATAACACCATTATTTTCTTCAAAATTTTTAGTAATAGATTTAAATTCTTCTAAATTTTCAAGTCTAATTTCTGATTCCATTGTCTTCGCATTTTCAAGTTCGGCCTTCATTCCAGACTTGTCCAATACCAAATCAACAAGCTCTGTTAGTGACAACTCTTCACTGGCTTTCTTTATTTCTTCTATAATCTTTTTAAACTCAAACTCCTTACCAGACTCTATAACCTGATAAATTGATGTTCCATTTTCTATTGCCTTCATTGATAAATTTTCCACAGTTTTAGGACCAATTTGCCTCTTGGGAACATTTATAATTCTCATTAAACTTACATCGTCATTTGAATTATAAATTAATTTTAAATAGCTAATTAAGTCTTTTATCTCTTTTCGATTATAGAAATAAAAACTACCGACAACCTTATAAGGAATGTTTTCTCTAAGCAAAACCTCTTCCATATTACGTGACTGCGCATTAGTCCTATACAAAACCGCAATATTATCTTTACTAACACCGCTTATAATTAACTTTTTAATCTCATTCATCACAAAACAAGCTTCATCCTGTTCATCATAAGCTCTATGATAACGAATTTTAGGACCTTCACCATTTTTAGTCCATAGATTTTTTTCTTTTCGGTGCTTATTATTTTTAATAATATCATTAGCCACATTTAAGATATTTCCAGTCGACCTATAATTTTCTTCAAGCGGAATAACCATCGCATCAGGATAATCCTTTTCAAAATTCAAAATATTTCTATAATTGGCTCCTCTAAATCCATAAATAGATTGATCCAAATCACCTACTACACATATATTTCTATATTTAGTTCCTAACATCTTAATCAATCTATACTGAGCTTCATTTGTATCTTGATACTCATCAACTAAAATATATTTAAATCTTTCTTGATACCTTTCCAAAATATCCGGATTTTCTTTAAATAATTTAATTGGAAATAACAGTAAATCATCAAAATCAAGAGAATTATTTTTCTTAAGTCTCTTTTCATATTTTTCAAAAACAGATAAAACTATTTCCTCATACTCATTGTTAGCAAACCTACTATAATAATTAGAATCCATAAGTTCATTTTTAGCCCCACTTATTTTATTTCTAATCCCTCTAGGATTATATATCTTTGGATCTAAATTCATATCCTTAAGTATTTTCTTAATTATTGTAAGACTATCATCACTATCTAAAATCGTGAAATTCTTATCAAACCCTAACTTTTCATAATTTTCCCTCACTAAAAGAAGACCCAAAGAGTGAAATGTTGATATTTGAATTTTGTAAGCTTCAGAACCTAACATACCAACTACTCTCTCCTTCATTTCTTTAGCCGCTTTATTTGTAAAAGTAATAGCTAAAATATTATAAGGATTTATATTCATATCATTAACTAAATAAGCAACTTTCGTTGTTAAAACCCGTGTTTTACCACTTCCTGCACCAGCTAGTACTAAAAGTGGCCCACCAGGATGCTTAACAGCTTCCATTTGTTTATCATTTAATCCTGTAAGTTCCATATTTACCACCTATCATTAATTATAACATACAAATTTAGACAAATTTTAAAAAATTAAAGCAAAAAAAGGAAATGGACCTTTTATCCAGTATATTAATAAATGAGGAGGTGATAAAAATAATTGGACACGTCTTACAAAATGCAAATGAAGTAATTAGTAATAATTATGATTCCGAACATCAAGCTTTAGACATCGTTAGTAGTGATCATACCCAAAGTGATGTCATTGCTTTAGAAAGTGGCATCGTTGAAACAGTTGTTAAAAACGTTACAAACACTAACCATAACACAAAAGGTCTAGCAACATATGGAAACTATGTAAAAATAAAACAGACAAACGGCAAAACCGCTTTATATGCCCATATGAAATATGGAAGCATAAACGTAAATATAGGTGACTTTATAGAAAAAGGAGCAATTATTGGAACTATGGGTAGCACGGGAAACGCTTATGGTAATCACTTGCACCTAGAAATAAAAAACGAAAACGGCATCAAAGAAAACCCGTTAATTTCGCTAAATGAACAAACAAAACCTATACCACAAGACACAGAAGTTGCGCCTAGCGAAGAACCAGTGACCGAAAACATAAAAGAAAACAAACAAGAAGTAAAAGAAGAAAAATATTTTAACAAAAAAGACACTTCAAATAAAGCTCAAAATACCACCCAAAACCATGAATATTTAAATAATTCTACTTACAAAAATGGTTCTATCGTTGACGCCCTAAAAGAAATTAACATTGACAGTTCATACTCATACCGAAAAAAACTGGCTACTGCTAACGATATTACTAATTATCACGGTTCATATGATCAAAATGTAAAACTATTAAAACTTATCAAAGAAGGAAAACTAAAAAAGGCTTAAAGCCTTTTTTTACTATTCTTTTTAGAAATTATATCAGCACCATCACAAACTATATAACTTTGAGTGCCCTCAACAAGGCCATCATCAAGAAATAAGTTTTTATTTATCTCAATATTAAACCCTTTTAACTCTTTGGCCAAATTATTTAAAACATTTATTTGTATATCACTTAAATCATTAGGTAAATATAAAAGTCCTTGCTTACTACTTTTTCTACTAGAAATATTTAAAAAAACTATATTACCTTGATACTCTGTTAAAAAAAATGCAGGATAAATAGGCAAATAATAACCCTGATTAAGAATGCCAAAAATAGAATTATCTCCATATGTTTTTAAATCATAGTTTATCATTATTTCACTGTGCGAAATATTCTCCTCTATTTTTCCTAAAAAAACTGTCTGGCCACCATTAAGATTATTATCTTTATCTTCTGGACTTATTATTATAACTTTATAATCCTTTGCATCCATTTTCCATCACCAATACTATTTTAGCACATTTCTAAGTACAATTACCTAAAACCTTTTAAAACTTCTAGAATATAATAATATGAAAAAAGAAAGGAGAAGATTTTTTGAAAAAAATTATTATTGCTTTAATATTGTTAGGTTTAATATTTGCCGGATTTTTCATCTTTACTGATAATAATAAAGATGAAGCCTTAACTAAAGTCAAAGTTGGAGAAGTAACCCACAGCGTATTTTACGCACCACAGTACGTCGCTCACTCACTAGGATATTTTAAGGAAGAAGGATTAGATGTCGAAATACTTCTAACACCAGGAGCCGATAAAGTTACATCTGCTGTTTTAAGTGGAGACGTTCAAATCGGTTTCTGCGGTAGTGAATCTACCATATATATCTATAACGGTGGTGAAAAAGACTACCTAGTTAACTTTGCTGGATTAACTCAAAAAGATGGTAGTTTCCTAGTATCACGAAATAAAGAAAAAGATTTCAAAATAACTAATTTAAAAGGAAAACATATAATAGCCGGAAGAGAAGGCGGAATGCCAGCCATGACACTAGAATACGCCTTAAATACTAACGGTGTTAAAAGTAATGAAGTTAACCTAGATACAAGTATCGATTTTGCGGCAACATCTGGAGCCTTCATTAGTGGAACAGGTGACTACGTATCATTATTTGAACCAACTGCTTCAGAACTTGAAAAGAAAGGATACGGACACATCGTTGCTTCTATCGGAAAGCTTGGTGGAAACGTCCCTTATACCTCTTATATCGCAAGAAAAAGCTATATCGAAAAAAATGAAAATATAATCAAAGGTTTTACTAAAGCAACAAAAAAAGGCTTAGATTACGTGCATAATCACACAAGTAAAGAAATTGCTAAAGCTATCAAAAAATACTTTCCAGATACAGATATAAAAGATTTAGAAGATATTGTCCAAAGATATAAAGAAATCGATTCATGGAACAAAACAACATACATAAGTGAAAAAGACTTTAAACACATAGAAGAAATAGTAAAAAACGCTGGCAAATTAGACAAAGAAGCACCTTACTCTAAACTAGTACTTAATAAATATTCTCACGAATAATGGATATTTTAAAAGTCAAAAATCTAAAGAAAATTTACCACACTGAAAAAAATGAGTTTTTAGCTGTAGATAATTTTTCTTTCAACCTTAAAAAAGGTGAATTTGTCGCCATCGTTGGGCCAAGCGGATGCGGTAAAAGTACAATTCTTTCCATACTTTGTGGCTTAGATAACCCATCATCTGGGGAAATTAAATATGATAAAACCCTAAAATTCGGATATATGCTTCAAGGCGATAACTTATTTGAATGGCGTACTATTTATAAAAACTGTTTATTGGGTCTTGAAATACAAAATAATTTAGAAAACAAAAATTACGTTAATAAACTTTTAAAGACATACGGTTTATGGGAATTTAAAGATACACACCCATCTCATCTATCAGGAGGAATGAGACAAAGAGTATCTTTAATAAGAACACTAGCTACCAAACCAGATATTCTATTCTTAGATGAACCCTTTTCAGCCTTAGACTATCAAACAAGGCTCGCCGTATCAGATGACGTATATAAAATAATAAAAAAAGAAGGTAAAAGCGCGATTATGGTTACTCATGATATATCAGAAGCCATCAGTATGGCCGATAAAGTTATCGTTCTATCAAATAGGCCAAGTACAATCAAACATATATATGACATAAACCTAGAAAACAAAACAACACCAATAGAAAATAGAAAAGATAAAAATTTCGCATATTACTACGACCTAATCTGGAAGGATATCGATTACCATGTCTAGTGAACATAAAGCATATCTAAAAAAACTAAAGCGAGATAAACTACTAGTTAAAATAGTTCAAATATTGATAATAACTGTAATATTATTCACTTGGCAGCTTGCTGCCGATAAAGGTTGGATTAACACCTTTATTTCATCAAGTCCAAAAAACATTATTAAAACTATTATTAAGCTATATAAAGATGGTTCACTTTTCCACCATATTTGGATAACTTTCTATGAAGTTATTATAAGTTTCTTATTAGGCACATCTCTAGGCCTAATAATTGCTACCATCCTTTGGAGGTTCAGCTTTCTCTTTAAAGTTGTTGACCCCTATTTAACCATATTAAATAGTATGCCCAAAGTATCTCTAGGTCCGATTATCATAATTATTGCTGGAGCCAGCACTAAATCAATAATAATTATGGCTCTATTTATTTCTGTTATTATTACCATCATAGATATGCATCAAGCCTTTAAAGAAACCAACAAAAATAAAATAAGACTTCTCAAAAGTTTTAAAGCATCACCTAGTCAAATTTTTTTCAAATTAATTTTACCTAACAATTTTAACAACTTAATAAATACTTTTAAAGTAAATATTGGACTTGTATTTATTGGTGTAATTATGGGAGAATTTTTAGTTTCTAAAGCTGGAGTTGGCTATCTTATAATGTATGGCTCACAGGTATTTAACTTAAACTTAGTAATGACTGGAATTATATTGCTAGCCATAATGGCAAGCTTAATGTATTACATGATAATTTTCATTGATAAAAAACTAAAGAAGTAATATGATATGCATATTACTTTTTCTATAGGCTTATATTTTTTTACTATTAAAAAGCCAAATAAACTGCAAAAAAACATAACACGAGGAATTTATAGTTAAATCATTAAAACCTCTCAAATTGGCTAAAAATAGCGAAATACGCACATTAAAAGTTGATCACTAAGATCAACTTATTTTAATTCCATAGTAGCTTTCGCATTTAAACTCAAATCAGCTCTTAACCCTTTCGCATAAGCATAATATCCGGCCGCTCCTATCATTGCCCCATTATCAGTACAATATTTAATTTCTGGAATAGTTAAATTAATATTTTCTTTATCACAAGCCTGTTTTAAACTACTTCTAAGTCCTTTATTAGCAGCAACTCCACCAGCGACAATCAAATTACTTACACCACGTTCTTTTAAAGCTCTAATTGTTTTCTTCGTCAAAATTTCTGTAACTCTATTTTGAAATGAAGCAGCTAAATTTTCTTTTATAATCTCGTTACCTCTTTGTTTTTCATTATGCACTAAATTTATAACCGCACTTTTAAGCCCGCTAAAACTAAAATTATAACTGTCATCATTTAGTGGCAAAGGCAAATCATAAGTATCCTTGCCAGTAGCCGCAAGCCTATCAACATTTGGACCACCTGGATAAGGAAGCCCTATAACTCTAGCTACCTTATCATAAGCTTCTCCAACTGCATCATCTAAAGTGCCACCTAAAACTTCAAAACTATAATCTTCCTTCATATATACAAGTTCCGTATGTCCACCACTAACTACTAAAGCAATCAAAGGAAATTCTAAAGGTCTTACCAAATTATTCGCATATATATGCCCTGCAATATGGTGAACAGGAATCAAAGGTTTATTATATATAAAAGCAAGCGTTTTCGCAGCCATAAGTCCAATTAATAAAGAACCAATTAAACCAGGCCCATAAGTAACCGCAATCGCATCTATGTCATCCATACTCATGCCAGCTTTTTTTAAAACCTCATCAATAACTATTGTAATATTTTCAACATGCATCCTGCTGGCAATCTCAGGAACTACACCACCATAATAAGCATGAGTATCCATTTGTGATAAAACCACTGTAGAAACTTCAACTGTTCCGTCTTTTATAATACTCAAACTAGTTTCATCACAGCTAGACTCAATTCCTAAAATGTACATTTATATCACCTTATTTCTTTAACCATTAAGTAAGCATCTTCTCCGTCATAATAATTTTCTCGAATAGCCACTTTTTTAAAGCCGTTTTTTAAATAAAAATTAATTGCTCTTTCATTATTACATCTAACCTCTAAACTGATATTACCACCATCAAAAACATTAAAAACTAAATAATCAAATAACTTTTGAGCAATCCCTTTACCCCTATATTCTTCTTTTACCACAAAATACTCAATCTCTGCTCGTTCATAAATGATACTAAATGATATAAAACCAATAATATTCCCATTTACAAAATAAGCATATATCTTTTCATAAGGATTTTCACTAATTTTAAAACTGGGAAAATACTTTAAAGCAAAATCAAAAATATCACTAGACTTCACTTCTTTAATTTCGCCCATCATATAATCTCTTCTCTTCAGCTTCTGTTAATTTCAAATAATTTGGATTAAGCACATGAGGATTAACACCATCATCATTTTCATGCTTTAAAATAATTTTAAATAAATCTAATTTAGGTTTAAATGTTTCAAATGAAAAATTATCAAAACTTATAAGTTTACCATTAAACTTGTTTTTCTCAAATAGTACATAACTATCCTTATAAGTACTATTTAAATCTTTATCATATCCTCCAGCAAACACATAACCTCTTCTCGCATCTATTAAAGCAACTACATCTTCATCAAAACCTGAAGCCATCACTTCCAAAGAAGATATAGGAACTACTGGAATATTTAAAGCATAAGCCATTACTTTAGCCACAGTAAGACCAACTCTAATACCAGTAAAAGATCCTGGCCCATTTACCGCAAATATTTTATCTATATCTTGTGGTCTAATATTAGACTTAAGAAAAGCCTCTTCTATAATAGGCATTATTTTAGCAGAAGTATCATTACCATCGTTTTCATTATATAAATAAGTTATTTTACCATCAATAATAATAGCGACCACTAGATTAGTAGTCGCAGAATTTACAAATAAATATTTCAAAATACTGCCTCACATAATTCTTCATATTCAGCCCCATGTGGAGTAACAATTAAAATACGAGAATTTTCACCAGCAATTTTAAATTTTATATCTAATCTATGTTCAGGTAAAATATCTTTTATAGTATTGGCCCATTCGATGATAACTACACCACCTTTGTGATAATAATCCTCAATACCTACACCATCTACGTTGCCGTCAAGACGATACACATCCATATGATATAAAGGAAGTTCACCAGCGTATTCTTTAATAATAGTAAAAGTTGGTGAAGTAACCGTTTCATCAACCCCAAGAGCATTCGCAAAACCTTTGGTGAAAAGAGTTTTGCCACTTCCGAGCTCTCCATTTAAACAAATGACCATATTCGGAAATTTTTCAGATTCAAGATTTTGTGCAAACTCAATCGTATCCATCTCACTGCGCATTGTAAATTTGTATTCCATAATATCACCAAAACAATTATATCAAAAAACAAATATATAGTAAAACCTTTTTACCATTATTTTACAAAAATAAAATTTTATTATTATTCTGTTAGCGCAAAGTTAAAAAGTGTAATGAACAGTAACACAAAAACAAGCAAAAAATATGGCAAAATATTAATAGTGGTGATAATATGAAATTCAACAGAAATGATGAAAACTATGTCTATGGTTTCATAGGTAAAAATATACAAAAATATAGAAGACAAAAAGGTTTAACTCAAGCTAAATTAGCTGAATTATCAAATTATTCAAAACAATTCATTTCAAATATTGAAAACAACGTTCATCAAACATTCTCAATTGGTACTTTATGGAGATTATCACTAATATTAGAAGTAGATATGTATAAATTATGCATTGAAGACAGTAAAGAAAAAGAAAAAGTTATATAACCCAATTAGACACATCACAAATAGTGTTGGTAAAAAACAAACACTACTTTAAAATACAAAAAAAGCATATCATAATCATATTAACATAAAAGTAGATTACATAAAATGTAACCTACTTTTTTATCTATTTAAAACTTTATCAGACACATCCATATTCATGACATCATCATTATAACAAACACCAGTAATACTATTAGAAACACTACCTGTTATTTCCATCACTTCCATATACAAAAATTATCATAACAAATTAAAAAAGTGTCAATAAAATAAGACACAAAAAAAGATTTGCAACTACCTATTTTCGCTTACACTATCGTCGGCGTTAAAGAGCTTAACTTCTGTGTTCGGTATGGGAACAGGTGTATCCTCTTTGCTATCGTTACAAATCTAAATAGAGAAATAATTCTCTGAAAACATGATAATGTGTTAAATATCTCTTAGTAAAACAATTATAGGATTAAATCCTCGATCTATTAGTACTGGTCAGCTCAACATGTTGCCATGCT
>CAMOSR010000018.1 GCA_946625165.1 uncultured Bacillota bacterium | reverse complement strand
AAGTGAAATAGAAATAGAAGCGGCAACATATAGGCTTAAATATCCTGATGCGTCTTTGCTTGAACTTAGTCAAATAATTAGTTTGGAAACAGGTAATAAAATTACTAAATCAGGTTTATATCATAGGCTTAATAAAATCAAAAATTTTGTGAACAGATTACGAAATAAGTAATCTTTTTTTTGGTTAATAAGAATTGATAAATTTATTAATGTGTGGTATTTTATAATCAGAAGGTAGGTGCTTTATGAGTATAATTGTTCCAAATACGGTTAAAAATATTTCGACGTTATTTTCTATTTTGGGTTTTACTTTTATAGTTATAGCGCTTTTTATAGTTTTATATGAAGAGGGATTGCTTCCTAAAAAGATAATTTCTTTAATAACGAAAAATAAAAGTTAAAACAGGTTTTTCCTGTTTTTCTTTGCATATCTAGGACAACTTTGATAAAATATAGTATAATGTTATAAAGGGTGATAGGTGTGGTTGATTTTTTTAATGAACTAACAGAAAATATACAAAAACATAATAAGATTATTTTAATGACGCATGGTACTCCTGATTTGGATGGACTAGGGTCTGCTATAGCTTTTAGTGAGTTTTTGAGACTTATGAATAAAGAATGTTATATTGTAGCACCTAAAAATTTAATTAATAAAGGGTTAAACAAAGCAATTAATTTTTTACAAATGAACGGGGTTACAATACCATTTAAACATGAAAATTCAATTGATGGTACTGAAGATTTATTAATTATTTTTGATGTTAATCAAAATAATTTTGTAGAAAGCCCTTTACTGTTAGAAAGAATAAAGGATAAAATAATAATTGATCATCATTCTAAGGGGTTAAATCAAGTTTCTGATACTATTTGTGAATATGTCGATGATGAGAAATCTAGTACTGTTGAAATTTTGGGTGAATACTTAAAATATTTAGATATTCAGTTAGATAGTGGTTTTTACACTGTGTTATTGGCTGGTCTTTGTATTGATAGTGATGATTTTAATTTTAAGACCACAGCTGAAACTTTCCAAATGGCTTCTTATTTGGTGCAAAAAGGAGCTGATTTGAGAAAAAAGCAAGAATTTTTGAAAGAACCAATCGATGTTGTATTTGAAAGGTATAATTATATAAAGAATAGTATACTTATTGAAGAAAATATTTGTTTAAGTGTAGTTAATGATAGGGTTTGTAGTAGTATCACGGTGGCAAAGCTTGCTGATGAAATGCTTAAATTTGAAAATGTTGATGTTTCTTTTGCATTAGGAATAGGGAAAAATGGAGAAATTTTTGTTAGTGCTAGATCATTAGGGGATGTCGATGTTAGTAAACTTATGGTGAAACTTGGTGGAGGTGGAAGGCCTTCTTCAGCAGCTGCTAGAATTTATGACGGTAGTGTAAATGATGTTATAGAAAGTATAAAGACTATTGTTAAGGAGGATGAAGAATGCGTATCATATTGCTTGAGGATGTCAAAAAACAAGGCAAGAAAAACGACATTATAAATGTTAAAGACGGATATGGAATGTATCTTATAAATAATAAAAAAGCTGTTATGGAGACTAAAACTAGTTCAAGGGTTTTACATGATCAAACTGAGGCAGCAGCTTTGGAGGAGTCTTTACTTGTTAAAGATTGTGAAAGTCTTAAGAAAAAGCTAGAAAAAATGACGGTAAAATTTAAAGTTAAAACGGGTAAGGATGACCAGGTTTTCGGTAAAATAAGTTCTAAGCAAATTGCTGAAGAATTATTAAAAAAGGGAATAGACATTGATAAAAAAAAGATAAAAATAGAAGTTCCTATAAATAATTTGGGCACAACTAATGTAAAAATTAATTTACATAAAAAAGTCCAAGCAACTTTAAAAGTAGAATTACATAAGTAAGGTGATAGTAATGAATGAAAAGGCAATGCCACAAAAGATAGATGCTGAACAGTCAATACTGGGTTCAATGTTTTTGAGCGAGAGGGCTTTAGAAAAGATAGTTGAATCTTTAAATAAGGATATGTTTTATCTAGATTCTCATAAGAAAATTTTTGAGGTAATAAAAAATTTGGCTGATAATAAATCACCAATTGATATTACGACAGTTACGGCTGAGTTAGAGCGAAAAAAACTTTTGAATCAGGTTGGTGGGGTTGAATATTTAACTCAAATAATAAGTTCTGTACCAACGGCTGCGAACGCTGATGAGTACATAAAAATAGTTGAAGAAAAGTTTTTAAGAAGAAATTTAATTGAAGCGGGCACGGAAATTGCTAATTCGGGGTTTTCTTCTACAGATGATATTGGTGAGATATTAGATGACGCTGAAAAGAAAATATTTGAAGTGGTTAGAAATAGGCGTGGCAGTGAGTTTAAGACAATTCAAGATGTTTTGTTTAAAGCGCAAGCTGATTTGGAAAAGCTTTCTTCTTTAAAAGGTGATATTACGGGTGTACCTAGTGGGTATTATGATATCGATAAGCTTACTTCTGGTTTTCATGAAAATGAGCTTATTATATTAGCAGCTCGTCCAGCCATGGGTAAAACAGCTTTTGCTTTAAATATGGCAGTTAATATGGCTTTAAATGCAAAAAAAAGTGTAGCTTTATTTAATATGGAAATGGGTGCAGAACAGCTTATTTCAAGAATGCTTTCTTCGGTTGGGCAGATAGAGGCGTCGAAGCTTAGAACTGGTAAACTGGAACATCAAGATTGGAAAAGAGTTAATGAAGCGATTAGCAGACTTGCAGATACTAAGATATTTATTGATGATACACCGGGCGTTACGGTTAGTGAGATGAGAGCTAAATGTAGGAGGCTTGCTAATTCTGAAGATGGATTAGATGTAATTATTATTGATTATTTGCAATTAATTAGTGGGTCTGCGAGATATGCTGGTCAAAGACAACAAGAGGTATCTGAAATATCTAGATCACTTAAAACAATGGCGATGGAGTTAAATGTTCCAGTTATTGCTCTTGCACAATTATCTCGTAGTGTTGAAGGAAGAGAAGAGAAGAGACCATTACTTTCTGATTTAAGGGAGTCTGGCTCTATTGAGCAAGATGCGGATATAGTTGCATTCCTTTATAGAGATGATTATTACAATAAAGAAACAGCTATAGATGAAAATACAAGTAAGAGTGAATTTATAATTGCTAAACATCGTAATGGACCAACAGCTACTGTTAATTTAGTATTTAAAAGAAATACAAGTTCATTTTTTAATATGGAAAATAGTGAGCAGGTGGTATGATGAAAAAATTTGTAACTATATTATTAATATTTTTAAGTGCTTTTACTTGCGGGTTTGGATATAGTAATAAAATAGAACCGAATAATTTTTATCAAGTTTATTTAAATGATGAATTACTTGGAACTATTAAATCTAAAAAGGCTTTGGAGGATTATATAGATAAAAATGGTGAATATTATAAAAGAAAGTTTGGTGTTAATAGGATATATTCACCGAAAGGCTTATTAATAAAAAAAGCAACTACTTATGATAACACTGTAAGTTCTGTTTCTTCGATTTATAAGAAAATAAGCAAAAAGGCAGACTTTACTATTTTGGGGTATGAATTTAAAATTAAGAAAACAACTGAGGATAATAAAATAGAGTCACAAAGTGTTTATGTACTTAAAAAGAAAACTTTTAGTGATGCGATAGAAACTTTAATTAATACATTTGTTGGTAATGACAAGTATCAAGCTTATATCGATGACACACAGGTTAAAATTGAATCGACTGGTGAAAATATTCAAAGTGTTTATGTTAATGAGGATATAACAGTTAAAAAAACTAATATTCCGGTTACGTCACCTATATACATTGATCATAATGATCTTGCTCATTATTTACTTTATGGTAATAATCAAAATGCATCAATTTATGAAGTTAAAGCTGGTGATACAATCGAAAGCGTTGCTTTCAATAATAAAATCAGTCCGGAAGAGGTTTTACTTTCTAATACTGATTTAACAGGTAAAAATAATCTTCTTTATCCTGGTCAAAAGTTAAAAATATCTGAAACTAATCCACAAATTGGAATAGTTGAAGAATCTTATGTTGTTAAAGATATAGAAAGTCAGTTTGGTATTGAAGAGAGGTATGACAATAATGTTGCAATGGGACAAGATAAGGTTGTTCAAGAAGGGGTGAGTGGTCTTGATAGGGTTTCACAAAAGGTTAAAAAGATAAATGGAACTATCGTGTACGTTGATCCTCAGGGTAAAGTTGTACTTAAAGATCCTGTTAATAAGATTATAGTTAAAGGAAATAAATATATTCCTGAAGTTGGTAGTACATCTAGCTGGGGCTGGCCAACTGATAGTGGATGGACTATGAGTAGTGGCTATGTTTGGAGAACTAATCCGGTTACTCATAGGCGTGAGTTACATGGTGGTCTTGACATAAGTGGTACTGGATATGGTTCTAAAATATATGCAACTAATAATGGCACAGTTCAAGAAGCTAATTATCATTATAGTTTTGGTAATCATGTAATTATAAACCATAATAATGGATATTTAACTTTATACGGTCATATGTCTAGAATTGCGGTTAAAAAAGGTGATGTGGTTGCAAGAGGACAGGTTATTGGTTATGTTGGTATGACTGGTGTAGCTACTGGGCCACATGTTCATTATGAAATTTGGAAAGGCTGTAATTACTGCCGAATAGATCCGATGACGATGTATCGATGAAAGCAAGTATTTTAGCTAGCGGTAGTAAAGGCAATTCTACTTATATTGAGACGGAGAGGTTAAAATTTTTAGTTGATTTAGGCCCAAGCTGTGCTTATGTTGAAAAGGCTTTAAAAAATATTGGTGTTAATCCGAATGATATTCAAATGGTGTTTTTAACTCACACACATGTGGATCATGTCGCTGGTCTTAGGGTTTTTCTTAAGAAGTATCATCCAGTAGTTTATTTAACTGAAAAAATGCATAACGAACTTACTATAGATATTGATAATTATTTTTATATAAACAAGGAAATTGTTATAGAAGATTTAGATGTACTTCCTATTAAAACTTCTCATGATGTTGCTGAATCATATGGATATGTGTTTACTAGTAATGGAAGGTCTATTGTTCATATTACAGATACTGGTTATATACATGTCAAAAATTTCAATAAACTAAAGGGGAAAAATTTATATATATTTGAAAGTAACCATGATATTAGAATGCTTAGAGAGGGAAGATATCCTTATCATCTTCAGCAGAGAATTTTAAGTGATAAGGGGCACTTATCCAATAAAGATAGTGCTTACTATTTATCAGAATTTGTTAGTAAGGATACGAAAAAAATAGTATTAATTCACTTAAGTGAGCAAAATAATACTCCAGAAATTGCCTTAGATACTTTAATAGAAACTTTAAGGGAAAAGAAAAAAGAAATTCCAAAGATAGAGATTGCTAAACAAAAAGAAAATACGGAGCTTATGGAAGTATGATAAAGATAGTTTGTGCTGGAAAAGTTAAAGAAAAGTATTTTAGGACGGCAATAGATGAGTATTTAAAGAGAATTTCAAGGTATACCAAAATTGATATAATTGAAATTCCGGATGAAGCTAATGTAGAGAAAGCTTTAAAAGTTGAGGGTGACAAGATTCTTTCTAAAATAAAGGATGATGAGTATGTTATAGCTTTGGATATAGCTGGTGAAAGTCTTTCTTCTTTAGAGTTTGCAAAAAGAATGGATAAGTTATTTAGTATTAATTCTAAGCTTACATTTGTGATTGGTGGTTCTTATGGGTTATCACAAGATGTTATAAAAAGAAGTGATTATTTGCTTTCTTTTTCAAGAATGACTTTTCCTCATCAACTTTTTAGAGTGATATTACTTGAACAAATATATAGAGCTTATAAAATAAATAATAACGAAAGTTATCATAAGTAAGGAGGCGAGAATATGAAGAAAAAAAGTATGTTAATATTTGTTATTTTATTTACGACAGCTTTTGCTATTTTTGTATCTATAAAGTTTTTTGATAGAAATAAAAAAGTTCAGTTAAATTCTGAATTTAGTTTAGAGAAAAATCAACTAGTTAGGATTGCTAACAAGGATTATACTAACATTAAATTGGTTTCTATAAATGAGACTAAATGTATTTATGATGATTGTTTAAGTGATACTGCACTTCAATATAAACTTATAATAAATGGTAAAGAATATTACATCGATAAGATTCCAAGTACTATTAATATTTATGAAAATGGTGATTTAGAGATAAGCGATGGAGATGAAGACAGGTTAGTATTAAAGGTTGTAGAAAAATAATTTTAAGAAGCAAGTAATTTAAATTACTTGTTTTTTGTATATTTTTTTATTAATTTGAACATTATTAATTAGGTGGTTATATGAAAAAATGCGTAATTTTATTAATTGTTATTGTTTTATTTTATGTATTTATTTCTAATAGTTTGGTTAATAGTTTAACTATTCCTAGTGATGCTTTAAGAATAAGAATAGTCCCTAATAGTAATTCTAATTATGATCAGTTTGTAAAAGGGAAAGTTAAAAACAAATTAGAAATAACAATGTATGATCTACTTAAGGATGCAAAAAGTAGTGCTGAAGCTAGAAGAATAATTGAAAATAATTTAGATTTAGTTGATAAGGATGTAGAGAATGTTTTAAAAAATGAAAACTATGATTTGGGCTATGAAGTAAACTATGGGTATAATTATTTTCCTTTAAAAGAATATAAGGGTATTAGGTATGAGGAAGGTTATTATGAATCGTTACTTGTTACTTTAGGTAAGGGTGAAGGAGATAACTGGTGGTGTGTTTTATTTCCGCCTTTATGTTTAATTGAAGCTGATGAAGGTGATGAAGTTGAGTATAAATCTATAGTTAAAGAAATATTACAAAAATATTTGTCCTAAAAATAAAAGCTTTCCATATGATTTTATAGGAGGCTTTTTATGAATTTGTTTTTGGTAATTTTAATTTCAGTTAGTTTAAGTATGGATGCTTTTTCTTTATCGCTTGCTTATGGAACTTTAGGTATGAGTAATAAAGATAAAAAGTTGCTTTCTTTGATAACAGGAGTTTTTCATTTTTTTATGCCTTTACTTGGGTTATTAATTGGTAATATTATTTTAAATTTTATAAATATTAATCCAGGTGTCGTTGTGGCATGTATATTATCTTTTATTGGGGTAGAGATGATTATTTCTTCTTTTAAGGAAGAGGAAGTAAAGAAAATGAAATTACCAGAATATTTTCTTTTTGCTTTAGCTGTTAGTATAGATAGCTTTTCTGTTGGCATTACTTTGACAGAAATTAACACAAATCTATTTTTTAGTCCTTTGGTTTTTGCTTTGACTAGCACGTTTTTTACTTTTGCTGGCTTGTCATTAGGTAATAAAATTGAAAAAATGGTTGGCAAAATGTCGACAATTATAGGTGGGATTATTTTAGTGTTAGTTGGGGTGTTATATAATTTAGGTTGACATATGTTTTTGCGTGTGCTATTATTTATTTGAATTTAAAGAGAAAGGAGTGAGAAAATGGTAAAATTTGAATTCGATGTTTTTAATAATCTGGTGGTCTTTAGAAGTGAAGTGATTAAATGTGTTACATTTTCTCGCTTTAATGTGTAATAAAATATGTTTTTAGACTACTAGAGAAAGTAGTCTTTTATTATGGGAGGTTGAAATGAAAAGTTTAAAAGAATTTAAACCTCTAATAAAGCTAATTGGGAAAGATAGAAAGAAACTTGTTATTGCTAGTATATTTATTTTTATTTCTGGCATTTCAGAAATTTTTACAGGATATTTAAATGGGGCTGCGGTAGAAGCAATCACAAAAGTAGATGTAAAAATGGCACTTATTTATTTAGGTATTTATTTTATAATTGAACTTACTTTGGATGGGTATTTGGTTCATTTAGCTAATTCTATGCTTTATAAAATCGAAAGTTTGTTGACTAGAAGATTAGGTTTTAATACGTATATGAAAGCGTTAAACCTTCCAGCAGTTGCTTTTGAAAAATATTCATCAGGCGAAATTATTAATAGGATAACTAATGATGCTGATTCTTTGAGTTTTGCTTTTGGAAGGCTTTTAAATATGATTTCATCTTTGGTGGCATCATTAATTATTATAGTTTATGTATTTATCAATTCTTGGATTATAGGTGCTGAAGTTTTAATATTAGTCGGGCTATTATTTGTGGTTATAAAGATTTATAATCCAAAATTAAAAAATATACATACGGAAAGAAAGAAGGAACAAGACAAGTTTACGTCTTTAACAAATGAATCTATTAGGGGTATAAGAGAAATAAAAACACTTGGAATTAAAAAGAGTTTAATAAGTGATATGATGGATATTATTAAACTTATTCACAAGAAGTCAGAAAGAGAAATAGATATTCAAAAAGAATTTAATATAATTACAAGATTTATTAAATCACTGTTAGAAGTAGGTGTATTTGTAACTTGTGTATTACTTTTATATCATAAAATGATTAATTTAACTTTCTTTATTGCCATGACTTATTATGTTTATAGGTATATGTGGTTAATTGAAAATTTAAATGACCTAACGCAAACGTATCAAAAGACAGTTGTATCTATTGGAAGGGTTAATGATATTTTAGAAAATAGGTTATATGTGGATGAAAAGTTTGGTAATATAAAATTAAATGATGTAAAAGGGGTAATTGAATTTAAAAATGTAACTTTTTCATACCCTGACGAAGATGTTACGCTTGATAATTTAAATCTTACACTTGAACCTAATAAAAAGATTGCTATTGTGGGTAAATCTGGTCAAGGTAAGTCGACGCTTTTTAATTTAATTACAAGAATATTTGATCCAATTTCTGGAGAAGTGTTACTTGATGGAATTAATATTAAACAATTAGATGAGGAAACTTTGCGAAAATCTATTTCAATTATTAGACAGGAACCGTTTATTTTTAATAGAACAATAAAGGAAAATTTTGAGTTAATAAGAAAGAATATTACACTAGAGGAAATTAGAAAGTATGCTACTATGGCTTATCTAGATGATTATATTATGTCTTTGCCTAAACAGTATGATACTATCCTTGGGGAAGGCGGGGTTAATTTGTCTGGTGGTCAGAAGCAAAGATTATCTATTGCAAGAACATTGTCTAAAAATAGCAAAATAATTTTATTTGACGAAGCCACGTCGGCTTTAGATAATCAATCTCAAGAATTTATCAAGAAGGCTATTGATAATTTAGTGACTGATCATACAGTAATTATTGTTGCTCATAGACTTTCAACAATAGTTGATGCTGATGAGATATATGTAATCGATGATGGCCGCGTAGCTGCAGGTGGAAAACATGAAGAATTATTAAAAACAAGTAAAATTTATCAAAAATTGTATCAAACTGAGACTTTAAATTCAGAAGGCGATATTTAATATATCACCTTTTTGCGTATAAAAAAGTAATAAAATAAAAAAATAATTATAAATGGTAAATAAAATGTAAAAATATTTATAATTAAATGATATAATGTTAGTAGAAGGGGTATAATATATACCAAAAAAATGGAAGTGATTTTATGGATATGATAAAAGTTATTGGGGGGCAGACTTTAAGCGGAAAAATTCATATAAGCGGTTCTAAAAATAGTGCGGTATCTTTAATACCAGCTGCTATTCTTTCTGATTGTGCGGTAATTGAAAAGGTTCCGAAAATTTCTGATGTGAACAGTTTAAAAGAAATTTTGGAATATTTAGATGTATCTTTGAAGTTTGATGGTGATAAATTATATATTGATACTTCGAATATGGTTAATAAAGATATTACTAATGAATATTCTACTAAGCTTAGAGCGTCTTATTATTTTATGGGGGCCTTACTTGGTAGATTTAAAAAAGTTGTAATAAGTTTGCCTGGTGGCTGCTCAATAGGTAAAAGATCATTTGATTTTCATTTACATGGTTTTGAAAAATTAGGCGCTAGGGTAAGCAATGAAGGTAATTTATATAAGATAGAAGCTGATAAATTAGTTGGTGCTAATATAAGGTTACCTTTTCCTAGTGTAGGAGCTACTGTTAATATAATGCTTGCTGCTATACTCGCTGAAGGTGAAACGGTTATTGATAACGCAGCTTCTGAACCGGAAATTGGAAATTTAATTGAATTTTTAATTAGTATGGGTGCGAAAATAGAGGGAAAAGATACTACTAGATTAAAAATAGTTGGTGTAGAGAAATTAAGTGGTGGAGCTATTAAGGTGATTCCAGATAGAATAGAAGCTGGAACATATATTTTAGCTGGCGTTATGAATGGTAATAATTTAGAGGTTTGTGGTATTAGACCAGATCATTTGACTAGTTTTTTTGACAAGTTAAAAGAAATGGGAGCTAGTTTTGAAATTAGGAAAGATAGTGTAATTACGAATAAGGTAGAACATTTAAAACCAGTTAATATTGAAACCGCAGTTTATCCTGGTTTTCCAACTGATCTTCAGCAACCGATAACGACGCTTTTACTCATGGCTGATGGAGTAAGTACTTTAAGGGAAACAATATATGAAAATAGGTTTCAGAATACTAAGTATTTAAATGAAATGGGGGCTAATATAACGATAGATGGGGACACTATTACGGTTTATGGTCCTACTGAATTAAGTGGAAAACTTGTTAAAACCAGTGATTTAAGAGCTGGTGCAGCCCTTATTTTGGCGGCTTTATCCGCACATGGTGAGACGACAATAACTGATATTAAACATTTACTTAGAGGTTATAGTGATTTAATTTCTAAGCTTACTAATGTTGGGGCAAAAATATGGCTTGAGAGTGAATAATTTTACAAAAATATAATAAAATAAAGTAGATTAAGTCTACTTTTTTTGAGGTGAAATATGAAAAAAATATTAATTGTTGGTCTTGTTTTACTTTCTATATTTATTATATATTTAGCTAACATGGATAAAGAGGTTTACTATTTGGCTTTGGGAGATTCTAGTAAAGTAAGCTTTGATAGTTATGGTAAAAAGGTTAATGGTTATTCTTATTATGTACAAAAACATTTGAAAAATAAGGGTGTTTTAGAAAAGTATGTTTATGAATATTCTAAAAGTGATATGAGAATAACTGATTTAATACGTGATATAAAAGTCAATAAGAAGTTTAAAGATATTACTATAAAAAACGCTTTAATTAAAGCTGATTTGGTGACTTTAAGCGTAAATGCTGAAGATGTTTTTTCAATGTTAAAAGGTGATGATATTATTTATAGTGATATATATGATTATATTGATGATTTAACTTTGGATTTAGAAAAATTGTTTAAATTAATGAGGGAGTATTGTAAAGAAGATATTATTTTTGTTGGGTATTATAATCCTTATAAGTATATTAAAAATAGTGATATAGAGGACATAATTGATTATATGAATAAAAGATATAAAGAGATTTCTTTAGAGAATAATATAAAATATGTGGATATTAGTGATATTAGTGAAGTGTATCTTCCAAATAATGAAAGTATTTATTTGAATGGAGCTGGTTATAGATTTATTGGTAATAAGGTTATTAGTGCTTCTGATAAAATTTTGTTTGATACTTGATTTTTAAAAAAATGTTTGCTACAATATACTCGCTTATGAATTTCTATGGCTTATTTTGAGTCATGGCGGAAGGAGAGATAATATGAAAAAAGGTATTCATCCTGAATATATGGATACTAAAGTTACTTGTGCTTGTGGAAACACTTTCACTGTAAGATCAAACAAACCAGAATTAGAAGTTGAAGTTTGTGATAAATGTCATCCATTTTTTACTGGTAAGCAGGGTGCAGTTAAAAAGGCTGGCCGTGTTGAAAAGTTTAATAAAAAATATGGATTTGATAAGAAAGCTGAATAAGCTTTTTTCTATTTTAAAAGATTCCTTTAAGGAATCTTTTATGGTTTTTCGATTAAAAAGTTAATAAGTTCTTTTGGTTTTTTTCCTTCGTATATAATTTCTTCAATTAAGTTTATAATTGGCATTTGAACATCTTTATCGTTTACTAATTCATTTATAGCTTTTAAAGTATATAAGCCTTCAATAGTTGTTTTTTTGATGTAGTTGTCAATTTCTTCTTTGGATGCTCCTTTTCCTATTAAATAACCAAAGGAATAGTTCCTACTTTTTTCGCTTGTGGCGGTTAATAGTAGATCGCCGAAACCAGCATATGTTAAAACTGTGTCACCATCGCTACCTAAACCTTTTATTAATGATTTAATATCATGAAGTGATTCGGTTATAAACATGGCTTTAGTTGATTCTGTCATGTTCATGCCGGCAATTATTCCAGAAGCAATAGCTATGACGTTTTTAATGGCCCCACATATTTCAACGCCGATAATGTCGTTTGTTTTTCTAAGTTTGAATCTTTTGTTTGATAGGGCTTTAGTTACTATTTCTATCGTGTCTTTATCTTGTGATGCTAGGGCGAGGCCGACTGGGGCTTTATTAGCTATATCGATGGCAAAAGAAGGCCCTGATATGACGGCTAACTTTTCTGTATTTAAGTTTTCTTTTATAATATCGTAAACGAATCTACAACTACCTTGTTCTATTCCTTTGGTGGCTATACATATAGGTTCACCATTATAATATTTTTTTAGTTTTTTGGCAGTAGTGTTTAAGAATTCTGTTGGAATAGCTATAATTATTAAATCTGAGTTTTTGATGTCTTCCATATTAGAGGTAAATCTTAGTTCTTTAGGTAGTTTTATACCGGGTAGTTTTGGGCTTTCTAGTTTTTCTTTTAAACTATTTGCTTCTTGTTCAAAAGCGGACCACAAGGTTACTGAATGTTTATTATCATTTAAAACGGTTGCTAGAGCACATCCATAAGCTCCTGAGCCTAATATTGTTATTTTCATTATATCACCATTAAAATTATAGCATATAAAGATTAATTTTACTAATTTTATTATTAATGTGTGTGGGCAATAGAACTGTTTACACAAAATATTACAAAAAAGTTAAAAAAATGCTTGATTTTCATATAATTATTGTGTATAATTTTGAGTGTGTGACATGCTTAGATGTGTGAGGTTGCCGACACGCCAGGTTAAGTTGTAAAATATTTTAAACTGACTGCCGGGTTTTTACACGGAGCAAGTCTATACTTAGATATAGGCGAGAGGAGGATACAATATGTCAAGTGCAAAGGTTCGAATTAAATTAAAATCTTTTGAACACAAGAATTTGGATGCAGCTTGCGCTAAAATCGTTGATACAGTTAAAAGAACTGGTGGCGTAGTTAGCGGGCCTGTACCACTTCCAACTGAAGTTGAAAAGATTACAATTTTAAGAGCTGTTCACAAATATAAAGATTCTCGTGAACAATTCGAAAAAAGAACACATAAAAGACTTATTGATATCAACAATCCAAGTAAGGAGACTATCGATGCTTTATCGCATCTAGATATTCCAAGCGGCGTTGATATTCAAATCAAACAAAATTAATTAAATAGGAGGAAAAAATTATGAAAGGAATCTTAGGTCGTAAAATTGGTATGACTCAAGTGTTTAACCAAGATGGAAAACTTATTCCTGTAACTGTTGTTGAAGTTACTCCAAATGTAGTAACTCAAATTAAGACTAAAGAAAACGATGGTTATGAAGCTATTCAACTTGGTTTTGACACTAAAAGAGAGAAGCTTGCGACAAAGGCTTCTGCTGGTATTACTAGCAAAGCAAATACTACACCTAAGCGCTTCTTTAAAGAAATCAGAGGTGTAAATGTTAACGACTACACTGTAGGTCAAGAAATAAAAGCAGATATTTTTGAGGTTGGTGAAGTTGTTGATGTAACTGGAACTTCTAAAGGTAAAGGGTTCCAAGGATCAATTAAAAAATATGGACAACAAAGAGGACCAATGGGACATGGTTCACATTATCACAGGGGACCTGGTTCACTTGGTACTATGAGACCAATGCGTGTGTTTAAAGGTAGAGGTTTACCAAGTCATATGGGTGTTTTAACAGTAACTATCCAAAATTTGGAAATTGTTGCTGTTGATGTAGAAAACAATGCTATTTTAGTTAAAGGAAATATTCCTGGACCTAAAAAGTCATTAGTAATCATTAAGAGTGCTGTTAAAAATCCGGGTAAAGTTAACCAAAGAGCTGAACTTGTAAAATGGAACACTGAAGAAGTTTCAGAAAGTGCTGAAGTAGTGGAAGACGAAAAAGCAACTGAAGAAGTAGAAACTCCAAAGGTAGAAACTACTTCAACAGAAGAAACTAAAGACGCAGAGGCTCAAAACTAGGAGGAAAAACTTATGAAAAAAAGTGAAATAGTTAACCTTAAAGGCGAAAAAGTTGGTGACATTACCTTAAATGAAAACGTATGGGGTATTACTCCAAACGATGCAGTACTTTATGATGCAATTACTCTTGCACAAAGCGCTCAAAGACAAGGAACAGCCGATACAAAAACACGTAGTGAAGTAAGTGGTGGAGGAAGAAAACCATGGAGACAAAAGGGAACTGGTCATGCAAGACAAGGAAGTACTAGAGCTCCACATTGGTATCATGGTGGTATCGTATTTGGACCACATCCAAGAACTTACGGTAAAAAAATGAATAAAAAGGAAAGAGTTTTGGCTCTTAAGTCAGCACTTAGCTATAAAGTTCAAGATGGAACTTTAATAGTTGTTGATGATTTTGCGCTAAAGACTAATAAAACAAAAGATATGATTAAAGTTCTAAACGATTTAAAAGTATCTAAAAATATTTTAATCGTTACTCATGAACTAACTGATAATTTAATTTTGGCTTCAAGAAACATTCCAAAAGTAGAATTACTTCAAAATGATGAAATTAATACTTTGGATGTTATTGCTGCTGACTATTTAGTTATTACTAAAGCTGCAGCTCAAGCTATAGAGGAGGTGCTTTCTTAATGGATAGATATAGAGACATTATAAAAGCTCCAATTATTACTGAAAAAGCTTCAGAACTTGCTAGAGAACACAACACATTTGTGTTTGGTGTTGATCCAAGAGCAAACAAAACTGAAATCAAAGAAGCTATTGAAAAACTTTTCAATGTAGAAGTGTTAAATGTTAATACTCTAAATACATATCCAAAGAAAAAAAGAATTGGAAGATATGCAGGTAGAGCAAATAAAGTTAAAAAAGCAATTGTTAAATTAAAAGAAGGAAGTTCAATCGAACTTAATTAATCTTAAGGGAGGAACGAAAAATGGCAATTAGATCATATAGACCAACGACTAATGGTAGACGTGGTATGACAACTTTAGTTAATGAAGATATTACTAAAAGTACTCCAGAAAAATCATTAGTGGTTACAATTAAAAAATCTGGTGGTCGTAATAATCAAGGTAAAATCACTGTAAGACATCACGGTGGTGGAGCTAAGAGAAAATACAGAATCATAGATTTTAAAAGAAATAAGGATGGTATTGTTGGAACAGTTGCTTCAATTGAATACGATCCAAATAGAAGTGCTAACATTGCTTTAATTAATTATGCCGATGGAGAAAAAAGATATATTATCGCTCCAAATGGTTTAAAAGTTGGAATGAAAATTGAAAGTGGAGAAAAAGCTGACATTAAAGTTGGTAACAATTTACCACTTGCTAATATTCCAGAAGGTACTTTAGTTCATAATGTTGAATTAATGCCTGGTAAAGGTGGCCAAATGGCTAGAAGCGCTGGTTCGAGCGTACAAATCCTTGGTAGAGAAGGAAATTATACATTACTTCGTTTAACTAGTGGTGAAGTAAGAAAGGTTTTAAGTGTTTGCCGTGCTACAGTTGGTGAAGTTGGCAACGCTGATTATGAGCTTGTAAACTTAGGAAAAGCTGGTAGAAAAAGACATATGGGAATTAGACCTACAGTTCGTGGTTCTGTTATGAACCCTAATGATCACCCACATGGTGGTGGTGAAGGTAGAGCTCCAGTTGGTAGAAAAGGACCAGTTACACCTTGGGGTAAACCTGCTCTTGGTTATAAAACACGTAATAAGAAAAAGGCTTCAAACAAGTTAATTGTTCGCCGAGGAAAATAAGGAAAGGATGATTTATAAATGGCTAGAAGTTTAAAAAAAGGACCTTACGTTTTTGCAAAGTTGTTAAAAAGAGTAAGGGAAATGAACAAATCTGGTAAAAAAGAAGTAATTAAAACTTGGTCTCGCCGTTCTACAATTTATCCTGAATTTGTTGGACACACATTTGCTGTTCATAATGGTAAAGAATTTATTCCTGTTTATGTAACAGAAGATATGGTTGGACATAAATTAGGTGAATTTTCTTTGACACGTAAATTTGGTGGTCATGGCGACGATAAAAAGAAAAAATAAACCGGAAAGGATGGTATAAATGGAAGCTAAAGCAATCGCAAAAGGCGTTAGAATTGCTCCTAGAAAAGCTCGCCTAGTTATCGATCTTATACGCGGTAAAGACGTAGTTGAGGCCGATACAATTTTAGCAAACATAAATAAAGAAGCTTCAAGATTAATTCGTAAGGTTTTAACATCTGCTACAGCTAATGCTGAAAACAATTTAGAACTAAAAAAAGAAAATCTTTATGTTAAAGAAGCTTATATAAATGAAGGCAGAACTCTTAAAAGAGGTCGTGCCGGGGCTAAAGGTAGTCCAAAACCAATATTAAAAAGATCAAGCCACATTACAGTGGTTGTTAGTGAAAAATAATGTAAAGGAGGGTAATACTAATGGGTCAAAAGGTTAGTCCAGTCGGACTTAGAATTGGAATTAATAAAACTTGGGAATCTAAATGGTATGCAGGTAATAAAGATTTTGCTAAATTCCTAAATAATGATTATAAAATTCGTAAATTCTTAGAAAAGAAATTATCTGGAGCCGCTGTTTCTTGTATTGAAATTGAAAGAAATGGTGAAAAGACCGAAGTTATTATCAATACTGCCAAACCTGGTGTTGTAATCGGTCATGGCGGTGATGAAATAGAAAAATTAAAGAAGGAAATTTCTAAACTTGTTAATGAAGAAATTCATATTTCTATTAAAGAAATTAAAAACCCTAATTTAGTTGCAGCTTTAGTAGCTGAAAATATTGCTCATCAAATTGAAAGTCGTGTTTCTTATAAAATCGCACAAAAGAAAGCAATTAGAAATACTATGAAAGCAGGAGCAAAGGGTATTAAAACTTGGGTTTCTGGACGTTTAAATGGTGCAGAAATCGCGAGAGGTGAAGGATATACTGAAGGTAAAGTTCCTCGTCATACACTTAGAGCTGATATAGATTATGCTCACAAAGAAGCAGATACTATATATGGTAAAATTGGTGTAAAAGTATGGATTTATAAGGGTGAAATCCTTGCCTCTAAAGATGGTAAGGGAGGTAAAGAAAATGGCAGTCATTCCAAAAAGAACTAAATATCGTAGACCTCACCGTCTAAAGTATGAAGGCAAGTCAAAAGGGAATAAAACCTTATCATTTGGTGAATATGGGCTTCAAGCATGTGAAGGTGCTTGGATAAGTCAACAACAAATTGAAGCTGCCCGTGTAGCGATGACTCGTTATATGAAACGTGGAGGTAAAATATGGATTAATATTTTCCCACATTTATCATTAACTGCAAAAGGTATCGGTATGCGTCAAGGTAAAGGTAAAGGTGCACCTGAAAAATGGGTTGCAGTTGTTAAAGAAGGAAAAATTATGTTCGAAGTTGCCGGTGTAAGTGAAGAGGTTGCTAGAGAAGCATTAAGACTAGCTATGCACAAACTTCCAATAAAATGTAAATTTGTAAAGAAAGAAAGTGGTGAGGCAAATGAAAATTAATGAACTTCGTGAGCTTAGTAATGAAGAGTTAAAAGCTAAAATTTCTGAGTGCAAAGCTGAATTATTTAATTTACGTTTTAGCCAAGCTACAGGTAGTCTTGAAAAACCAGCTAGAATAAATGAACTTAGAAAGGCTGTTGCGAGAATGAAAACTATTCTTCGCGAACGTGAATTACAAGACTAGGAGGTTATTATGGAAAATATTAAACAAGAATTAGTTGGAAAAGTAGTTAGTGATAAAACTGATAAAACTATTACAGTTTTAGTTGAAACTTATAGAATGGATAAAAAATACGGCAAGAGAGTTAAATACTCTAAAAAATATGCTGCACATGATGAAAACAACGAGGCTAAGGTTGGCGATACAGTAAGAATCGCTGAGACTAGACCACTATCTAAAACTAAGCATTATCGTTTAGTTAAAGTAGTAGAAAAAGCAGTTATTTTATAACTCGCTAGA
>CAMOSR010000017.1 GCA_946625165.1 uncultured Bacillota bacterium | reverse complement strand
TAGATAGTGAATTATATTCTTTAGTATTTGGTTTAGCTTTAAATCTATTTCCAACTTCCTGTTGAACCATTACTACTATTTTATCAATATCTAATTTATCTTCGATTAATTTAATAATTATTGGGGTTGTAATGTAATATGGGAGATTTGCTACAACATATAATTTTTTATATTCGTAAGCTTTTATATCTTCTACTACATTTCTTTTTAGAAAGTCGTCATATATTATTTTAGTATTACTGTGGATATTTTGTTCTAATATTGGTTTTAGCGTTTCATCTATTTCATAGGCTAAGACGTTTTTAGCGACTATTCCAAGTTCTGATGTAAGTGAACCTGCTCCTGGACCAATTTCTATAACTAAAGTTTCTTTGTCTATATCAGCTTTCGAAATTATACTTTTGATTACATTTTTGTCAATAATAAAATTTTGTCCAAACTTTTTTTTGAAATTAAAGCTGTTTTTTTCTAATTTTTCCTTCATTTTATTTGGTGAATATTCCATTAAATCACTTCCAAAATTATTATACTATGGATAATTTTATTTTTCCACATTTTTATATGTAAAAACGAGGTTTTTCCCTCGTTAGCTTCTTTTTTTTATTGAATAGTTACTTTCCCCAATAACACTTATATCACCAAGCTCATCAACATCAATTTTGAGTCCCTGAAAATCATAAACTCCTGTTGGCAGCTTATCGTAGAATTTAATTTTTACGTCTTCAGAAAATATTAGTTTATTAAAACACATCTCATCAAATTCGTGATTGCTTAAAATTCTTTTTATGTTTCCTACAATAATTACTACATATTTTTGCTGTGAAATATTCATAAAACCGCCTCTATTTTATTTTTATCATATTTTTGTTATGAAGTAAAGTTAAAAAATGAGGATTAATATCCCCATCTTTGAACGCTATATTTTATATTATTACCTGTAGCTAAGTTGATGGCTGGATCGTTTTCGGTTTTAAAGGCTAAATCCATATGAACTATGCCTTTGTTCCAATCGTTTCTCATGGCTGATCCGGTATCTAATACTATAGCATTAAATGTTCCTAGATTTGTATTTTCTACTTTAATGATAGTTCCACATGGGAATTTATCTAAAGCAGCAGCTAGAATACGCACTTTTCCATATTCCTCGTCGTTATAATACTCACCGTCTTTTGTAAGGCTGTGGTATGACCCATGTTTGGTTTTACAAGCTAAGGTTCCATATCCAGAACATCCTATACAGTCAGCACCATACCCTGTTAGTTTACCTACATAGTCAGCTTTCTCTCCGGTTCCAATTTCGATTTTTGCATTTTGTGGACTTTCGATAATTTCAAGGTTTTCACCTGTTTCATTAACATACGCAAGTCCGTTATGCCCCTCTTCTTTTGTAACCACTGTCCCTGTAGGCAGGTTTTTATTATAGGTTTTGACCGTTTCATATTCAATAACTTTTGTTAAAGCTATCTGACTTTTGGTCTTGTTTAAGTTTTTTACTTCAACTTTCTTTTCTGAAATTAGACTGCCAGAACTAAACATTCCTGCGACTAGTAAAATTACTAATAAAATCTTGAAGATTCGCAGGTGATTTTTATTCATATTTCACCTCTAAATTTCAAAATTGAAACCATTTACAGTATACCATATTTAGTGTTTAATGTCAATTTTTGACATTAAATTATCCCTTTTATTTAAAGGCTTTTTGGGTTTTTTTGGAAATAGATACTTTTATAGTTTTTCTCAAATATCTAAATATTTTAAATCAAACTGTTTAATGGCGTTTTTCGTTGTCTGCTTTAGGACTTCTTCATATTTTATATTTTTAATTTCGGCTATTTTTTCAGCAACATATTTTATGTTGTACGGTTCATTAATATGTCCTCTAAATGGTTCAGGTGTTAGGTATGGACTGTCGGTTTCTAAAACGAAGTTTTTTAAATCTAATTCTTGCACGATTTTTTTTAATTTTTTTTCATTTTTAAAGGTTAATATTCCGCCTATACCTAAAGTAATATTTTGGTTTGTAAGTTTTTTTGCCATTTCTAAATCATATCCATAGCAGTGCATGTTACATTTTGTGTCGTTATTTTTGTAAGTTTTTATTATATTATATGTGTCTTCTTTAGCATCTCTACTATGAATCACTATAGTTTTGTGATATTTATTAGCAAGGTCTATTTGTTTAATAAATAGTTCTTTTTGAGCCTCTTTATTATCATTTCCATAGTGATAGTCCAGTCCTATTTCACCTATGCCGACTATTTTTGGATGGTTTAGGTTGCTTTCTAATTTTGTTAAGTCTGTTTTGGTATAAGTGTTTGCAAATTCTGGATGAATACCAATAGTTCCATAGATATTATCATATTTTTCTATAAGGTCTATTATTTCATCTATATCTTTTGGACTAGCACTACTTACTATTATTATATTCTCTTTCATTTTTTTTATTACTTCTTCAATATTATCATAATCTTCTTTTAAGATATGACAGTGTGTATCTATCATCATTTTTCATCACCTTTTTAATTATAAATGAAAAAAGAATGTTTGTCATTCTTCAGCTTTTTGGAATTTTCGTATATAGATAAATCTGATGAAGCATCCAATTATAAACAATAAATATGAAAAGTCTAAGAAGTTAAAATTTAATATTATTCTAGTACTTAGATAGGTAATTCCTACTACAAACATCACACCGATGAAACTTATTTTATTTGTAGTCATATGTTTTCCTCTCTATCACTGCCTTTTTTAATATAACATATACTTTTTTGTTTTGAAGCAAAAACTTCTCGACATTTTACAACAATTTACAGGTTTTTTGTTTTAATCTTAGTTTTTATAATTTTACGACTATATTTGTTTAATAAATTTATTTTTAAAGTTTGGACAATAAAAGAGTGTTTTTTTAACACTCTTCGTTTTCTTTGTTTTTAAAATATTCTTCTTTATCTATTCTTTGAAATAATATTTCTGGGGTATTTAGTACTATTCCAGGATCCATTCCTTTGAAGTCTTTTGTTGATTCAAACCCTCTATTTTCAGTATTTAGCTGTTTGAATATTTTATCGGCTGTTTCTGGTAAGAATGCTTGCAAATACACAGTAGCTATTCTTATTGATTCAAGTAAGTTATATAATACTGTTTTTAATCTTTCTTCTTTTTCGGGGTCTTTGGCTAATACCCATGGCTCTGTTTCATCGATGTATTTGTTGCTTCTTTTATATAAACTAAATATTTCATTAATAGCTTCTGCTATTTTTAAACTATTTATTTTTTCTTCTACTTTATCTCCTAAAGATTTAGCTTGATTTATTAGGTCTTTATCGATGTCTTCAAATGCTTTTGGTTCGTATACTTTACTATCAAAGTATTTTTTAGACATGCTTATTGTTCTATTTACTAGGTTTCCTAAAACATTGGCTAAGTCTGAATTATATTTGTCTAGTATTAAATCTACTCCAATATTTCCATCGTGCAATAGGCCTAATTCGCTTAATAAATAGTATCTAACACCATCGGCTGTAAAATCTTTAGCTAAATCGTCAGCATATAGCATGTTTCCTTTTGACTTACTCATTTTTTCGCCTTTTTGATCAACTAGAAAAGGATGACCTAAAACTTGTTTTGTTATTGGTAAGTCTAAAGCTTTTAACATAATTGGCCAGTAAATTGTGTGGAATCTTAAAATGTCTTTCCCGACTATGTGTAAATTGGCAGGCCAATATTTATTAAATTTTTCTTCATCGCTTCCGTAACCGATAAAGGTTATATAGTTTGTTAGTGCATCTAGCCATACATAAACTACGTGTTTTTCATCAAATGGTACTTTTACTCCCCAATCAAATGAGGTCCTTGAAACACAAAGGTCATCTAGTCCTTGTTCGATAAATTTTAACATTTCATTTCTTTTTGTTTCCGGAACTATGTAGTCTTTGTTGTTTTCTATGTATTCTTTTAGCCAATTTTCATATTTTTTTAAGTTTAAAAAATATGCTTCTTCTTTTGTTTTATGAACTTCTCTACCGCAGTCTGGACATTTTCCATTGATTAGCTGTGATTCTGTGAAAAATGATTCACATGGTGTACAGTATAGTCCTTCATACGAACCTTTATATATGTCGCCTTTATCATATAATTTTTTGAATATTTTTTGAACTTGATGTTTATGATTTGGGTTTGTCGTTCTAGCAAAATTGGTATAATCAACATTTACTGATTCTAATACTCTTTTTACTTCTAGAGCAATACTATCTACAAAATCTTGTGGATTTTGATTATTTTCTTCGGCTTTTAACTGAACTTTTTGGCCATGTTCATCCATTCCTGTTTGAAAAACTACATCAAATCCTTGTAATTTTTTGTATCTTGCAATAGCGTCTGCTAAAACAGCACTATAGGCATTCCCTACTTGGGGTTTTCCTGACGCATAAAATATTGGTGTTGTAATATAATATGTCTTATCCATTATATTTCCTCCTTTTAATATAAAAACATCCTTATACATAAGGACGTTTTGAACGTGGTACCACCTTAATTTGTAAGTGTTACTTACCTCTTACTTTTAACGCATTATTACGGGCTAATTTTATTATTCAATTAACCTGCTCCAGAGCCATTTAGAGTAGTCACCTTGTTTATTTTCACCTTACATAAACTCTCTATAAAGTTACCTACTTTTCTTTCCTTCTTCGCATTTATGTGAATTATAACACGTTTTTCTTTATTATTCAATATATTTTGTTAAAAATTCGGTTAAGAGAATTACGGATTTTATTTTAATGTCATCTATTTTTTCTTTAGTTATTGCGATTATAGATCCAATAACATCTCCATTTATTATAATCGGATTTATAATAAAGTTTCCTTTTTCTTTATTATTTGTAAATAACAATGTTTCGTTTTCTTTAATTATCATTTGTCTATTTTCTAATGTTTCTAATATTTCATTACTTATTTCTTTATTTAAATATTTTTGTTTTGTTTGACCTTTAATAATTATAAATTTATCTTTATCGGTTATAAGAACATCTGCTTTTAATGTTTCTTTTAAGACGCTGGCAATGGTTTCTTCGATATCTGATAGTTGATTTAGTTCTGAATATTTTCTTAATATAATATTATTGTTTTCAATGAATATTTCAAGGTTATCTCCACTTTTGATTCTAAGGCTTTGTCTTATACTTTTTGGCAGGACTATTCTTCCAAGGTCATCTATTCTTCTTATAGTTCCTATTTTCATACTTTTCCTTCTTTCTAAGCTTTAGTGTACGTAAATTTGTTGGAATTATACTTTAAACATGTTATAATGTTATAAGTTAAAGGAGATGAGAGGCGTGCAAAAAACATTGATTTTTGGGCATCAAAAGCCAGATACTGATTCTATCACTGCGTCTATTGTTTTGTCATATTTAAAAAATCAGCTTGGTGAATATACTGAACCTAGAACTTTGGGTTCTTTAAATAATGAAACAAAATTTGTTTTACGTTATTTTGGCTTTAAGGAACCCAAATATTTAACTGATGTTAAGCTTCAAATAAAAGATATTAATTACTTAAAAAATTGTTTTTTAAATGAAAATGATTCAATATTAAAAGCTTATAATTATATGAATAGAACTAAGATAAGTGTGTTGCCTGTTATTAGTAATGATAAAAGTTTCTTAGGTGCGGTAGCTATGAAGTATATATTGGGTGACCTTATTGGTGGGGATTTGGGTTCTCTTAATACTTCTTACGACAATATTCTAGATGCTTTAAATGGAAAAGAAATTTTAAGGTTTGATGAAGAAATCAAGGGTAACATAATTGTACCTTCTTATAAAAGCGAAACTTTTAAAGAAATTGTTCCTATTGATAAGGGTAGTATCATAATTGTTGGTGACCGCTATAAAATAATAGATTATGCGATTAGAAACAAAGCTTCGATTATTATTTTAAATAATGGTGTGGTTTTAGAAGATGAATTAATGGAGCTAGCCAAAAAAAATAGGGTAAATATCATTAGTACTGATTATAATGGTGTATTTACAGCCAACTTAGTTGTTTTAAGTAATTATATTAAGAGTAAAGTTAATATTAGTGATATTATAACTATTAATGAAAATGATTATTTACATGATGTTTTAGAACTTGCGAATAAAACTAAATATAGTAATTATCCGGTTTTGAATAATAATGGTAAATGTTTAGGAATGTTTAGAATTAGTGTTACTGATAATAAAAATCCTAAAAAGGTGATTTTAGTTGATCATAATGAAAAAGAGCAGAGTGCTATTGGGCTGGATGAGGCTGATATTATTGAAATAATTGATCATCATAAAATTGGTAATATTGGTACGTCTGCTCCTATTAATTTTAGAAATATGCCTTTAGGATGTACTAATACTATTTTATATTTGATGTATAAAGAGAATAATGTGGAAATACCATCTAATATAGCTGGATTAATAGCGTCTGGTATTATCTCAGATACGCTTCTTTTAACCTCACCTACTACTACTGATATTGACAGGGAGGCTTTAAAGGTAGTCAGTAATATTGCTGGTATTGATTATGAAAAGTATGGTATGGAAATGTTTAAAGCTGGCTCTTCTATTCGAGGTAAAACAATTACTGAAGTTATTTATGGTGACTTTAAAAACTTTGATGTTGAAAGTCAGAAACTTGGAATTGGTCAGATTTCTACAATGAATACTGATGCAATCCTTAATAAGAAAAATGAATTTATCAGTACTTTGAATAGTATTGCTAAAAATGAGGGGTATGCTATAGTTGCCTTATTTGTAACTGATATTTTAAAAAATGGTTCTTATATTTTCTTTAATGAAAATAGTAAAGATATAATATCTAATTCTTTCGGTGTAGAAGATATTAAAGAAGGTCATTTCTTGGATGGTTTAGTTTCTAGAAAGAAGCAGATTGTTCCTAAGATTATGAACTATATGGATAATAATTAATGCTGTGGAAAAGCTGCTTGTGTTAAAAAGTATGACTATTCAGTCATATTTTTTATTTTAATTATAAAAAAGAGCAAATGATTGCTCCTATTTCTTTTTTGTTATATATATTTTTAAATTTCGCCTTTTTTATTATCCTTCTTGCATTTTTCTATTATTTTCATAAGATCTATTAAGTAGTAAACGTAGTGTTTATCTAATTTTACGGTATCTAAGATTATATATAATGTGTTTAGCCTACTAGTAAATCTAAATATTTTTCCGATTCTAGTAAGTTCATAAAATAGTTTTTCTCCATCTATGTTGTCGGTTTCTTTTTTGTTTAATGGTACTTCAATAAAGTTTTTGGTTTGTCTTATATTTGTTATGTTTAATTTTTGAACTAGTTTTTCAAGCCACTGTTCATACATATATATTTCTAATTTTTCATCAATTTTACCAAATCTGTCTTCTAGTTCATTTTTAACTTCTTTGATTTTTTCTTTAGAATCGATGGTATTTATAAGTTTATGGATTTCGATTTTTAAGTCTTCATCTTTAACGTAACTGTCATCAATGGATGTATCAACATCAATCACTGGCTTTGTATCTTTTTCTTCATCTTTTGCAATTTCTATTCCTTTTAGTTTATTTACTTCTTCATTTAGCATTTCCATAAATAGTTCAATACCAACGGCGTCGATGAAGCCGGCTTGTTCACTACCTAATATGTCACCAGCACCTCTAATTGATAAATCTCGCATGGCAATGGCAAAACCACTTCCAAGTTCAGTAAATTCTTTGATGACTTTAAGTCTTTTAGTGGCTATTTCTGATAATATTTTTCTACTATTATACATTAAGTAACAGTATGCAACTTTATTGCTTCTCCCAATTCTTCCTCTAATTTGATATAGCTGTGATAAACCAAATCTATCTGCATCCATTATAATTAGGGTGTTTACGGTTGGAATGTCAATTCCGGTTTCGATAATAGTTGTACATAAGAGAATATCAAATTCATGATTTGAAAATCTTAGCATAATGTCTTCTAGTTTATTTTTATCCATTCTCCCGTGAGCTACTTCTATTTTAGCTTCAGGCACTAAGTTTTGAACTTCTAATCTTTTAGACTCAATATCAGCTATACGGTTATATAAGATAAATACTTGCCCCATTCTAGCTAGCTCTTTGGTTATAGCGTCTTTAATTATTTGATTATTTTCAGCTAAAACGTAAGTTTGGATTGGATATCTTTGGGCTGGTGGTGTTTCAATCATGGATAGGCTTCTGATACCGGCCATTGACATTTGCAGTGTTCTTGGAATTGGAGTTGCAGATAGGGTTAAAACGTCTATGCTGTTTTTATATTGTTTGATTTTTTCTTTATGTTTGACTCCAAATCTTTGTTCTTCGTCGATTACTAGTAATCCTAAATCTTTAAATTTAACGTCATCTGAAAGAATTCTATGGGTGCCTATTATTAAATCTATCTGCCCTTTTTCTAATTTTTCTAGTGTTTCTTTTAATTCTTTGTTTGTAACAAATCTATTTAGTATAGCTATATCAACTGGAAATGATTTAAATCTATCTACAGCGTTTTTGAAGTGTTGGGAAGAAAGAATTGTTGTTGGGCAAAGTAAGGCGGCTTGTTTTCCTGACAAAATGCATTTGAATATAGCTCTAAAAGCGACTTCGGTTTTCCCGTAGCCAACATCTCCACATAATAATCTATCCATTGGTTTATTAGACTGCATATCTTTTTTTATTTCTTCAGTTACTTTTAGTTGATCTTTTGTTTCTTCATATTTAAACTCTTTTTCAAAATTTATTTGGTCTATGTCATCTTCATTAAAGGCAAAACCTTTTTTTGATTCTCTTAGGGCATATAATCTAAGCAGGTCAGCAGCCATATCTTCTGCTCTTTTTCTGGCTTTTGCTTTTGTCTTTTCCCATTCGTGACCGCCTAGTTTATTTAGTTTTGGTATAGCGCCTTCTTTACCAGAGTATTTGGTAATTAGGTCAAGTTTTTCCACAGGAATGTATAGTTTATCTCCACCTTGATATTCGACGGTTAAGTAATCTTTTTTTATTCCGTTTTTAACTATTGTATGAAGACCTTCGTATCTGCCAATTCCGTGGGCTCCATGAACAACAAAATCTCCAATATTTAATTTAGTTATATCTTTTATTCTAGTTCCATATCTAAATTTTGTTTTATAAGCATTTTCACTTTTTTGGTTAAATAATTCTCTATTTGTGATAACAATATATTCGTCATTTTCAAAGCCGTTATTTAATCTTTTAACTATTAAATTTATTTTTTTTGAATATATTTCGTTTTCATTTGTATAAATTAGGGCAGGATTTTCTAACTGTTCTATTAGTTTATTTATTTGATATCTGTTATCTAAGCAAATTATTACTTTTTTGTTTTTCTTTAAATAGAAATTTAATCTTTGATTTATACTTGATATTCCTTTTGGAAATGGTTCTATCTGGTATGTATTATATATTTTGGTGTTTTTCTTTTTACTATTATCAAACATCTCGAAGATAAGTGCTTTTTTATCTTCTACTTTGTTTAGGTCATTCATATAGGTTGTGTCTTCCTGTCTTTCGGTACTTATGTTATAATTTCTTATCTCTTCTAATAGTGACTTATAATTGTTCTTTAAATCATTATAGTTATCATATATGGTTATAAAATTATTCATATATCCCGAAATATTGGTTACTTTTATATATTTATCCATATCTCTATATGGAATATCAAAGGAGTTTTTAATTAGCTTTTCGGTATTTGGAAAAATTGTTAACTCGTCTATTTCTTCTATAGTTCTTTGGGTATTTGGGTCAAATGTTTTTATAGTATCAATAGTTTCCCCCCAAAACTCTATTCTGATAGGCTCATCTATATTTATTGGAAATATATCTAAAACAAAACCTCTTGTCGCAATTTCTCCGGTCGTGGTCACCGTTGTTTCTCTTTTATATCCTAAATCAAATAATTTTTCTTCTAAATTTTTAATTTCATAATCTTTGCCTTTTTCAAGTTTAATATAGCTTTCTTTGAAAGTATCTTTTAGTGGCAAGTATCTTAAATACCCCATTAGATTAGTAATAATGATTAGTTTTTCATCATTTATTAAACTATCAATTGTCTCTAATCTTGTCGTTTTAAATTCTGGTGAGATGGCTATAGCTTCACTTGTTAAAAAATCATCCATTGGGAAAAACCTTACTTTATCAGTAAGGGTACTTATACTATTATATATTTTACTGGCGTCATTTAAGTTAGATGTAACATATAAAATTGATTTGTTTTCTTTTTTGAACTTTTGATATGTGTATAGGCTTTTTAGTTCTGTGGTAAGACCTATTACTTCTTCTTCATCTTTTATGTTGAATATTTTATCTAGAAAGCTCATTTTTATCACCTTCTTTTATGTTTACTCAATATTTATTTTGTATCTTTTTATTTTACTTGAATCATGTTTTTCTGACTTTTCTCCTTCGACTGTTTCAATTAATTTTCCCGAAACTTTTTCAATTATTCTTATTGATCCTATGTTGGTTTCATAACATGTAATTATTGCTTCTTTATATCCTAGTTCTTTCATTTTTTCTAAAAGCTTTTTACAAAGTATTGTTCCATATCCTTTTCCTCTTTTAGAAGGAATGATTTGATAAAATAAATGTCCACATACTTTTTCTATATATTCATCTATTTCTGGGTTTAATCTTATACTTCCAGAACCTATTATTTTATCTTCTTCCATAAACCAATAAAATATTTCTTTTATTCCGTCGTTTCCAATTCCTTGCTTTTTGTCTTCAATTTCTTTTAAAAATAACTCGAAATTATCTTCAGTAACAAATGGTTTCCAGTTAGGAAAGGTGTCTTGAAATTCTTTATTATATTCTTCTATTTTTGTGATATCTGTTAATTCACTATCTTCTACTATATATAAATTACTCATTTTTATACTCCATACTATTGTATTTATTCATTACATTATCAAAGTTCATAGTTAGGTAATCTTCTATTAGTTCTTTGGCGTATTTATTAACACTATTCATTTTTTCTAATTCTTTTTTAGAAACTTTTCCAATGACGTACTCTATTTTGTCTTTGTTCTTGTCATTAGATATTCCTATTTTTACTCTTTTGTATTCGTTTGTGTTTATGTTTTGTTCAATATTTTTTAGGCCATTATGACCACCTGATGATCCTTTATATTTTAGTTTTAAATGACCTATTTCTGTATCTAAATCATCACATATTACTAGTAGATTTTCTTTGTCTATTTTGTAAAAATCCATAAATGATTTTATTACTTCACCTGATAAGTTCATATATTTTTGAGGCTTTAATAATATGATTTTTTCATTATCATAATTAAATGTGGTATATAGGCCTTTAAATTTTTCTTTATCAAATATTAGTTTTTTAGCTTTTGCATATTCATCTATAAATCTAAATCCGGCATTATGTCTAGTATTTTCATACTCTTTTCCGGGATTTCCTAAAGCTGCGATTAATTTCATAATATCACCTTTTTTCCGTTAGTATTATACTATTTAAATGTAAAAGAAGTCAATTTTATGACTTCCGTTTCCTTTTTACTTTTTTTAAAATTATTAGATATTATTTCTGCTTTGGAATATTTTTTGTTTTTAAACTTTCAACTATTTCTGGATAAATATCTTCGAAACTTTTATATTTATCTCTATTGTTTTCAAATTCTTCAAGCTTTTTGAGTATTGGTCTTATATATATGAAACCTAATTTTTCTTCTTTATTAGTGAGCCATTCTGCCCATTGTTCGTCTTTAAATTCGTTAATTATATATCTTATTTGTAGTGCCCTTACTAGGTGTTCATTTATTATTTCAACATCTGTTGGGTAAGCTTGTTTGGCCATTTCTTCTCTTATATCATCAAACATGTTTGTTTTACTATTTAAAATGTTTATTTTTTCGGTTATTGGATTTATATAACCGTGTAAAAACTCATGAATTGGGGCGCCTATAACCATTTTATAATCTTCTCTTTCAAATAATGTTTCTTCCTTCATATCTTTTGTCACAGGATTCATATCATATATTTTGTTTCCAATGGATGCGGAAAATGATCCGTCTGAAGCAAAAGGTATTAAGTTTAAATAAAACTCTTTGTCTGTTTTGCCAAAATAACTATTATAAAAATTTAATATATTACCTTTTTCAAAGCATTCTAATACATATTTTGTCCATTTTTGATATAGTTCTATATTACTATTATAGTAATTTTCAAAGTTTATTTTTTTAGCGAAATCTTCTAGTTTGTCGATAAATTTATATACTGCTTCATCTTCTTCTAGTCTTTCTTTAAATACATAATTATCTAATTTATCACATTTGAGATGTTCATTTAGCTGTAAGAATAAGGCATATGGGGCATCGTAAACAAATTGATGCTTTTCCACTAATTTCATAAATTCTTTTACAACTTCTTCGTCTTTGTATTTTAGAAAGTTGTTTAATATGTTTTCGACATAAAATTTGTTTTCATATATTGAAAAGCATTCTGGTAATAAGTTGTGATATCCACTTATCCACATTAATATTCCTAGCAGTTCTGTTCTATAGTCAACTATCGCAATTATATTTTCTTTTTTTATTTCTATACTTTTCATATCTTTTCCTCTTTATAGTTTTGTTTATGACCATTTTATCATAATTTTATTAATTCAATTTTAATATTTTTTATAATTTCTTTTCAACGAAAAACAAAGCGAAATTTTATTTCGTAAACGGCTAGCTAGATTACCATTTATTCGTTTTATTCTAATTCTTTTTCATATAATTCTTTATATATTTCATTTGTTTTTAATAATTCTTTATGAGTTCCTTCAGCTTCAACTTTGCCATTATTAATTAAAAGTAATCTGTCGGCATCTATTACTGTGGAAAGTCTATGGGCGATAATTAAAATTGTATATTCACCTTTCATATTATTGATAGCTTTTTGAACTTGTTTTTGCGTTTCATTATCTAAGGCTGATGTTGCTTCATCAAAAAGAATTATTTCTGTTTTTTTAAGTAAGGCTCTTGCAATAGCTAGTCTTTGTCTTTGTCCACCTGATAAGGTTAGTCCGCCTTCACCTACTAGGGTATCATATTTATCTGGTAAAGTCATTATGTAGTCGTGAAGCTGAGCTATTTTACAGGCTTCTATTATTTCTTCGTCTGTTGCGTTTTCTTTTGAAACTTTAAGGTTTTCTTTTATTGTAAAATTAAATATATATGGTGCTTGAGTAATTATAGAAATATTATCTCTAATACTATCTTTATCTAATGTGTTTATGTCAATACCATCTATTGTTATTTTTCCACTATCTACTTTATATAGTCTATCTATAAGATTAAATATTGTCGTTTTGCCTTCGCCACTTTTTCCAACAAAGGCTACTGTTTCATTAGCTTTTATTTTAAATGACATATTTTTTAATATTTTTTTATTTTTTTCATAGCCAAAGGTGACATTTTTAAATTCAAAGTTTCCTTCTACTTTATCTAGGTGCTTTTTACCAAATTTTTCTTTTTTAAATTGTCCTTCTATTATTTCGAAGACTCTGGCTGCAGATAATGTGAATTTTTTTGTTTGTTCATTAAAATCTGTTAATGCATATAGTAAATTGTACATTCTCGATTGATACATATATATTACTATTAAATTATCGATAGTTAAATTATTGGATTTAATTAAAATTACTCCTAGTATTATGAAAAGAAAGTTTGATAGATCTTGCATGGATTCGCTTATAAAACTATATTTTCCTTGTTCTAGATTTAAATCTAATTGGGATTTATTAGCTGTTTCTATCTTGTCCATAATTTTTTCTAAAAAGTTGGTTGTTGAGTTTAGTACTTTTATGTCTCTAATTCCTCTTACTAGTTCTCCTATTAATCCGCTGTTTTTTTCATTTAGCTCTCTGTTTTTTTTCGATCTTGTGAACCATAAATTAGCATTTATTCTTTCAATCCAAAAAATAAAGAATAGTGCCAATATACAATAAATAAACATTATTTTATTTACTACAAATATAGCTGCTAGTATTCCTATGTCGGCAAATATTCTTGATAAATAGAACATGGTCATATTTATAATATCTGATAAACTTCCAGCATCTTTAGTCAATCTATCTATAAATAGACCTGATGAATGACTATCTATTTCCTTGATATCAAGTTTTAATGTTTCTTTTGTTAAGTCTCGTTGCAAATCATTTAATATTTTAAAGTAAAAATTTTGCGTTATTCTTCTTGAAAAATATCTAATTATATTAGTGCTTATTTCTAAAATCAGTATAATTAATGACACATATATTAATTTTTCAAGCAAGCCTTTATTTAAATTAAGTATTTGCTTCGCTGAAAGAAGTGGTGATACAACATTAATTATTAAGCCAATTATTAGAACTAAAGCGTATAAAAATATATACTTTTTATATTTTTTTGCATATGACCACGTTTTTTTTAAAACTTCCCATGTTTCTTTAATTTTTACTTTTTCTTCCATTATGTACTCCTCTTTTCTTTTTATTTGCCTTTCCTATAATAATTATAGCAGGTATTATTATCATTGCAAACGTTAAAATTTAGTTGTGAAAACGCCATAATATATGTAACAAAACTAATAAGTGTTTGCTTAATTTTTATTATAATAAGAAGTAAGATGCTTTTTTAAACAAAATTGACTTTAAAAAGGAAATATTTAATTATATTTCCTTTTACTTATTGTTTATGTATTCTTGATATACTTGGCTTTTTGGGATGTTTCTTTCTTTTGCTACTTGTTTAATGGCTTCTTTTGAAGTCATTCCGTCTTCTATGTAGAGGTTTATATGTTCTATTATTGATAAGTTATCATAGTTTTTGGTTTCCTGATTTCCTTCAACAACTATAACAATTTCCCCTTTTAAGTTTTCCACAGTTTTAATGATGTTTTCCACATTATCTCTGATTACTTCTTCATATTTTTTGCTTATTTCTCTTACAATTGCTATTTTTCTATTGCCTAAAACTTCTAAAATATTATTTAGCGTTTTAATAAGTCTGTGTGGTGCTTCATAAAATACTAGTGGATATTTACTGTTTTTTAATGCTTCTAGTTCTTGTTTTTTCTTGGTTTCTTTACTGTTTAAAAAACCATAAAAAGTAAATGGCCCTCCGGCTAGTCCTGACATAACAACTGCTGGAATTATTGCGGTTGGGCCTGGAAGGCATACCACATTATATCCTTCTTTAATAGCATTATTTACTAGTATATATCCTGGATCACTTATTACAGGGGTACCGGCATCACTTACAACTGCTATATTTTTTCCTTCTTTTAAATATTCTATTTCTTTAGTTATCATTTTATCTTCATTATATAAATGACTTGAAAGCAATTTTTTATTTATACCATAATGTTTTAATAGGATATTGGTTGTTCTAGTGTCTTCAGCAAATATAACATCAACTTCTTTTAATGTATTTAAAGCTCTTAGTGTAATGTCTTCTAAATTGCCTATTGGGGTTGGTACAATATATAATATTGGGGAGTTATCATAACTTTTTTGTGTTTTCATGTTATCACCTTTTTTATTATAATTTTTTTTATTTGAAAAGACAACGTTTGTTGTCTTATTTCATTAATGTTTTTATATGTCCTCTTATGATATGACTTCCTTCTTCTTCGGTAATATCTAGTTTTGCTAAAGTATCTTCTAGAGTTCTATCACCGGAAAAAGTTTTATTTATTTCTTTTCTAAGGGTTTTCCTGGCTGTATCAGATGCTTTTTTATACTCTTCAAATAAAGCAAAGGCATATAATGATGAATCTATGTATTTTGCGCCAGCATCCATTATATAGCCATTATATGTGTTTCGATGTAAGGTCACGATATCATTTTTTATGCCCTGAAGTCTATCTATTGTAGCTATTTCTAAGAGCTTTCCACTTTCATCTAACTCATAGGCAGCAACTAATTCCATATAAATACTTAGTAGTTCTCTATGAAGTCTATTTTCAATTATTCCTTTATGGCGGTTAACTAGGGCATGGGTCATTTCGTGGACTAACACTGTAGATCCTAAATCATCCGTTTGGTTTAGCATTTCTATTCCCGTTGATATGACTGGTAATTTTTTTATTATTTCAATTTTATCACCAGGGAAAAACTGCATCACAAAAGAGGTTCCGTTTCTGTGATTGTTTTCGTTCCACTTTATTGGCAAAGAGGTTACTTCTTTTTTCTTAGCCTGTTTTTTAATATATTTTATAAATTCATCACTGTTTGAATCATCTAATTTTACCCCAAATTCTCCTTCGAAGTCTTGAACTAACCTCATATCATCATCAACATATAGTACTTTTCTATCAATATCTTCTGTTTGCATGATTAAGGCTTTGTTGGCCTGCTCTCTTATTATTTTTGTGGTTCTAGGTGGCAGATTAAAGTTATATATATATTGATGTTTACTTCTTATGAAATCTATTAATAATCGTTCGAATTCTTTAGTTTCAAAAAAATCTGTACTATTTTCTGTTGCGCCATATAAAGCCATTTCAGTAATCGTTTCTTTATTTATTCTTTCGTTTGTTCTTTTTACTTGTTCTTCATTATCAAAAAACACAAATAACCAACTCCTTTTGGTTGGTTATACTAATATCTTTTTATGTTTTTGTCAAATTTAGCTAAAATACTTTTTTATTTGTTCTGTGTATGTTCCATCTTCATTATGTGAATAAAGGGGGGGTAGTATTTTTAATCCTTTATTTCCATTTTTCTTACCTTCTATTAATAAAATATTGGATTCTTTATCTTTTTTTGGATAAATAAATCTTATTTTTTTAGGTTCAATATTATATTTTTTCATGGTTATTATTATGTCTAAAAGTCTTTCTGGTCTATGAACTAATCCAATAATTCCATTATTCTTCAGTATTTTTTTTGCTATTTTGAATAATTCATCTAAGTTTAAATTTATTTCATGTCTGGCAATTGTTTTGTAATCGTTTTTATTGAATTTAGACTCATCTTTTACTTCAAAATATGGTGGATTACAGGTAATAACATCAAATGTTTCGTTTTCAAATATATCTTTTTTTATATCTTCGTTTATTATGGTTATTTGATTTTCTAATTTATTTAGTCTTACTGACTCTTTAGCCATTTGACTTACTTCTTTTTGGATTTCAATACCTGTGATATGAGCTTTTGTTTTTGTGCTTAATATTAATGGAATAGGTCCATTACCCGTGCCTATATCAAGTATTTTATTTATGTTTTTATTTATAGTTATAAAATTTGGTAGTAGTACTGAATCTAATGAAAAGCTAAACATTTCTGGATCTTGAACTATTTTTAGGTTTTTATAGCCTAGTAAATAGTTTATTACTTTCATTTTTTATCAACCTCAACTATTCCATATTCTGGAACTTCTACTTTATATTTTTGATTTAGAATATCTAAACTTTGAATGGTTCCAGTTCCATATTCTGTTTCTATTTTATCCCCAATTTTTTTCATGTTTGATCTACATTTTGTGTAACAATCGTCTTCATATTTAAGACAGCACATAAGTCTTCCGCATGCTCCATTTATTTTTGTTGGATTTAAAGCAATATTTTGATTTTTAGCCATGTTTATAGAAACTGTATCTAAGTCTTTTAGGAATGATGCACAGCAAAGTTTTCTGCCACATGGACCATATCCGCCTACTTCTTTGGCCTTATCTCTAACTCCTATTTGTCTAAGTTCTATTCTAACTTTGTATATTTTGGCAAGTTCTTTGGCAAGTTCTCTAAAGTCTACTCTATTATCAGCTAGGAATCTAAAGATTAATTTATCTCTATCAAATGTATAACTCGCATCAATTATTTTCATATTTAACTTTTGTTCATCGGCTATTTTTTGACATGTTTCTTTTGCTTCAATTGCATCTTTTTGGTTTTTCTTATACTGCGTAAAATCTTTTTTTGTAGATACTCTAATTACTTTTTTTAACGGCGACTTTATTTTATTTTCTGGTACTTCAGTTAGAGGAATTTTTACGGTTCCAAACTGAAGACCTTGTTCTGTTTCGACTATAACTGTGACGTTTTCTTTTACTTTGTGGCCATTTGGGTCAAAGTAATAGATTCTGCCCTCTTCAAATGAAACTCCAATTACTTCTTTCATCTAAATTCCTCCTTCTAATTCTATAATTAGCTTGTCCATCAGTAAATTTGTGTTGGCATTATATCTAATGCTTTGTTTTTTATTTATTATTATATTTAATTTTTTGCATAATTCTTTTATATCATTTTTCTCTACTATATTTTTTATGCTTTTATTTTCAGTAAATATTTCTGTTTTTTTACCTATTTTACTATTTATAACATCTTTATAGTACATTATCATTATGTCAAAGGCATCTATCATGTCCTCTTTAGTCTTGATATATTCATTCCATATTTTATTCATGTAAAGAAGTGTGTCTAGGTGATTTTCCTCATAGTAATTTACAAAGTTAATAACTTTATTTATTTTTGTTTCCATTTCTTCATAATTTTCTGATTCTTCTTTATTTTCATGATTTAAATATAGTATGTTTTTCATCAGATCTAACTCATTTGTTGTTTTACTTTTTATAGTTTCTTTTAATCTTAGAATTTGGCATCTGGATCTTATTGTCTCTAAAACTGAATATATATTGTCAGTTAGTAGGATGGCAACAATATTTCCTTCCGGTTCTT